>OMQE01000107.1 GCA_900313155.1 uncultured Rhodospirillaceae bacterium
AAAAAGGAAGTAAAAATTATGATTTGTCTTGCTATGAAATCGGAAATGTTCATCGTTTGATAAATTGGTTTAATTAGGAGCAAAAAATATGGAACAGTTAAATAACTTAGACGTTGTGTTTTTGATTATTGTCGGTATTTCGGCGCTTGTCGGTATAGCCCGCGGTATGACTAAAGAAATATTGTCTATTTTGGGGTGGGTTTTAGCGGCAGCGGCTGTTTTTTATTTGGTGCCGCTAATCAACCCGATTATGGAACAGTATATTGCCTCTAAAATGCTTGCCAGCATTGTTTCCGGTTTGGCAGTGTTGATTGTGTTCTGCATCTTTTGGATTTTGACAGCAGACAGATTAGGTTCGGTGGTACGTGCCAGCAGATTAAGCGCGCTGGACAGAATATTAGGCTTTGTTTTTGGTGCCGCGCGGGGCGTATTGATTGTTATTTTGGTGGCATTGATGATTACGACCATTATTCCGGAACAGTCTAAAGAAGGTATGTTTAAGGATTCGCACTATTTCAAATTAGCCAGCGATAGTGCAGAACCACTGAAAAATTTGGTGCCGGATAGCGTGATTGACAGCTTTAAGGCTAAAACGGAAGAATTTGTGTTGCTGAAAGGTGATAAAGATAAAGACAAAACTCAAACACAAGCAAATGAGGATAAAAAAGAAGAAAAATCTGCATCAGAAGCAACAAAACAAGAGCCGTCGTTGAGTGAAAAATTGCAACAAGCTGCCGAAGCTGTTGATAATTTGCAAGCTTTAAAGAAAAACGGAGAAGAATTATTTAATGAATTGGCACAACCGAAAACAGCCGGAAATAGTGAAGATACGGCAGATGATTTGTCATCTGATTTAGACATGTTGCTTGATGTGTTGGAAGACAGAATGGTGACAACAGATGAAAAAACTTCTGAAGTAAAGTCGGAATCTCAAGAGATTTTGGAAAATGTTAAAGATAAGGTTGATGTGCAGAAAAAATAGATTTTTGAGAGGAAAAAACAAATGGAAAATGAACAGACATTAAAAATTGAACAATTTAGAGAAGGGGATAAGCTGACCTGTAAATTAACCGGTTGGTTAGACCCTAATACTTCGCCGGATTTGATTACGCAAATTGATGTGAACGGGGTATCTTCTCTTTATTTTGATATGAAAAACGTTGAGTATGTTTTTTCTTCCGGACTTCGTGCGTTACTGATGTTGCAAAAAATGCTTGAACCACAGGGCGGCGTGGTGAAAATTGTTAATGTTTCTGAAAATATTCGCAATATTTTCGAATGTACCGGCTTTGGAAATATGCTTGAATCTTAGTTATGAAAAAGTGGTTAAATTCTTGGCTCAGTTGCCATTCGCTCAAATTTAAGCTCAATGTGAGTATTTTGTCTTGCGTTTGTGTGATTTTTATGGTTTTCGTTTTTTTGCTATCTGAAAAGGTAAGACCTATTATCAGGGCGCAAATTGATGCAATTGCAAAAAAAACGGTTGAAACTTATGTGGCTGAATTTGCTCATTATGCCTCTGATATTGAACGCGTGTTGCTCTCGGCAAAAAATACGCTCAGCCAAATGGAAGAAAGTGATACAGACAGCTTGGAAATGGTGTTGAATTCGGCAATCAGAACAGTAAATTCTACGGATTTAGATTTTGCCAATGCTTGGGTGTATGTATTTTCACCGGAAGATGTTTCCGCCGGAAACTTGCATATTGAAACATATACTAGTGATAAAACGGCAGATAGTTTTAAAACAGAACACATTCCTGATTTTTATGCCAGATTTCCGTGGTTTAAAGAGGTGCCGAAAGAAGAGAAAGTATATTGGTCAGAGCCGTATGTAGATACTCAAACGCAAAAAATTGTGGTGACATGCTTAATACCGTTTAAATTTAAGCAACAAGACGATTTTAACGGACTGATGGCGCTAACCTTGGATTTTTCGGATATTCAGCAAGATATTAGTGATTTTACGTTCTATAAAACAGGTAAGCTGATGTTATTATCAAGGACCGGACTTTACGTGACATATCCGGACCCAGATGTTGCGCTGAAGTTGACAATTTTTGAACTTGCGGAAAAACTTAAATTACCGCAATTACAGATGATTGGTAAAGATTTAAAAGAAGGACGTAGCGGTCAAATCAGTGTTCCGAATTCTCCCGTTTTTAATGATACTGCAGTGTTTTATTATGCGCCAATCAAGCATTTAAATTGGGGTATTTGCTTGGTATATGCGCAAAACTATCTTTTAAAACCAGTGCAACAGTTTCAAATTGTGGCAATTTTGTTGTTGCTGATATGTATTGCGAGTTTGCTGTTTTTAATTAACTGGATTTGCCATAAATCAACTAATCAACTGACAATTTTGGGGAATATTGCCGAACAATATGGTAAAGGGAATTTTGAACAAAATTTTGAAGATACGCCGTCGTCTGTTGAAATTGGGCGTTTAGCAGGAGCTTTGAGCGGTATGCGCGCTGATTTGTTAGAATATATTCAAAAAGAATTGCATGAAGCTTCTGAAAAGCAAAAAAGTCAAAGCGAATTGGATATTGCACGGCACATTCAAAAGTCGGCATTGGCTGTAAAATATCCGGATAATCCGGCTTTTAATATTGCAACTATGATGATTCCTGCCCGACAAGTCGGTGGCGATTTTTATGATTTTTTCTTTATTGACGAACATAAATTTGCAATTGTTATAGCAGACGTTTCAGGTAAAGGAATTCCGGCGGCTCTGTATATGATGAAGGCGTTGACACTCATTCGAAATATCAGTAAAAGCGGGAAAGATTTGAGCTTTGTTTTTCAGCACGTTAATGAACAATTATGTGAAGGAAACGACACGTGTATGTTTGTAACGGCATTTATGGCGGTAATAGATTTGGAGAGCGGTGAGGCTAAATATATGAATGCCGGTCATCTTCCGCCGATTATTAAAAATAGAGATACAACAGCATTTATGTATCCGCAGACAAATATTGTGTTAGGCATTAGTTCAAAAGCTGTATTTGTAGAAGAAAGTATGCAGTTAGAGCCGGAAACACACGTCTTTTTATATACGGACGGGGTGACAGAAGCGGAAAATGCACAAGCAAAATTTTATGGCGACAAACGGTTATTGAAGGTGTGTCAAAAATTGCAAGACAATCCGCAAAATAATATTGATTTGGTGTTAAAAGATGTTCGTAAGTTTGTGAAAAATCACCTGCAATCTGATGACATTACGATGTTGGACTTTGTTTTTTACGGAAATGAAAGTAAATCCGTAACTCTGGATGCGGATATTACAAAAATTAAGGAAATGATTGATTATCTTAAGAAAGATATGGATAGATTCCAACTGTCTGAAAAGGCTAAATTTAATGTGATTATGGCTGCTGAAGAAATTTTTTCAAATATTGCTCAATATGCTTATGAGCCGACCGATAAAAATGCGGTTGTAACCATAAAAACAAAAATGGAAGGTGAGCATTATTGTTTGGCATTTGCGGATAGTGGTAAAAAATATAATCCGCTGGAAAATAAAGAACCGGATATTTTGGCCAAAATGTCGGAGAGGGCTGTTGGCGGTTTAGGGGTGTTTTTAACCAAAAAACTGGCAGATAAATTGCTATATTCTTATGACAATGGGCAGAATATTCTTAAGATTTATATTAACAGGCTGGTATAAAAAAGATATTGCTAATTGAATAAAAAACAGCCAGAGTTGAACTCTGGCTGTTTTTTCAATTTTTAGAAACGGTAGCATATTGACTTGGCCACAACTTTTCTGTCCAGATATCTTCTGGTGCATTCATGTTGCACACGAACGTTGTTTCGCCATTCCAAATATTCACTCGCAGATACTCATCTCCCAGCAGAGCAATAATTGTATCGGCGTTTCCTTCGTCAACAATGACATCATACTCACCTTCCAGAGCAGATATCATCAGTTCTCGAATTAGGAAACTAGAGAAACACGTATCTGTTTTTTCCTCTGTAACAGCAGGAACAGATTCAACCTGCTGAGCCTGTGCCGACATCATCCCGAAGCAACACAGAAAAAATAATATTTTTTTCATATCTAAAAAATTTTATATTGGAGTGACTGTACAATATTTTTGACAAAAGTCAATTATTTTTTGTTAAATTTTAGCTGAGTAAATTAAGTGATATGTCTTTAGGGCATATTTAAGCAACTTCGGTTGTTTGTTTTAAAGCTTTTTCAATGCCTTGCGCAAGTTGGTCCGCGCAAGATGTTCCTTTGCCGCGGCAGTCATTACCTTTGAGAATTTGCACGGTTTTAGAGGCATCTGCACCTTCCAATAATTTACTGATGGCTAAAGTGTTTCCCGGACATCCGCCATAAAATTTGATGTTGTGTAGTTTGCCGTTTTCTATTGAAAAAGAAATTTCTCGAGCGCAAACGCTATTGGTTTGAATGGTGTAGTCTTGCATTTTGATCCTTTCTGAATATTTTTAGGCATCATACAATAAAAAACAAAAAAATCAAGAT
>OMQE01000028.1 GCA_900313155.1 uncultured Rhodospirillaceae bacterium
ACCGTCGCACGTTCTAATACGCTGATTATCTTTATTAACCAAATTCGTATGAAAATCGGTGTTATGTTTGGTAATCCGGAAACTACAACCGGCGGTAATGCCCTGAAGTTCTACGCTTCGGTGCGTATTGATATTCGCCGTGTTGGTGCCATTAAAGATAAAGATGATGTTATCGGCTCGCAGACTCGTGTGAAGATTGTAAAAAACAAAGTGGCGCCACCGTTCAAAACTGTTGATTTTGACATTATGTATGGTGAAGGTATTTCTAAAACCGGTGAGTTGATTGACTTGGGTGTGAAGTCTGGTATTGTGGAAAAAGCCGGTGCATGGTTCTCGTATAATGGCGAAAAAATCGGTCAAGGGCGTGAAAATGCCAAGAAATTTTTGAAAGACAATCCGGAGATTGCTGATGAAATTGAGGCTAAAATTCGTGCCGATGCCGGTCATTTAACCACCGAGATGATTGGTGATGAAGAACCGGAAGGTATGGAAGACTAACAAAGCCATTGGTTAAAAAGCGAAAGCCTCCGAAAAACGGAGGCTTTTAGCTTTAAGTGAGTAGAATTTTTTTGAGCAGAACCACCCTTAAAAAATCGGCCATCACATTAGGAATAAGGACAGCGGAATAGTGGTAGAAGATGGAAATAAGTAACAAACAACTATCAAAGAGCTTCTCACATCCCCAAATTGTTAGCTTTTCTTGTTCCCAAAGGCTAATTTCTCCACGAGCATCTCCAATCGCATCGCAAAAATAAGGATGAAAAATTTTCCTCTTTTCCTCATTATTCAGCTCCACATCTTGTATCACCAACATATCTCTAATAAAGTCGGGAAATTCCACATTTGCATTCGCAATTTGCTTTGCAATTTCGTCTTTACTCAGCACCCAAAAATGCTTTTCAATCACCTTTAATAAATATTCTCTTGTCATAAATCAAAAGTTTTAAGTTACGGAAATTTTGGAAAATCTGTCAAAAAACAGAGGGTCAGAAGGCAAATGGTCGCAAAGGCAATTCCACCGGCAAGAGTTTTTTCCGTCTGCGTATGCACAAATCTGATGACATAAAGCACAACGGCTACAAACATCATAAGGGCAAAAAATCCTTCTCTGAAAGAAATTTTTCTTAAAAATTCTAATGTTTTCATAATTGTAGATATTAAAAATTTAATGTTATAATTATAATTTATCAGCACATAATTTAGCCAACAAACAAAATACTGTCAAGATAAAAACAAAATCGAGGATTATGAAAGTCAATATTTAAAAATTACAATAAATACAGAATAGAAGTTCTTTCCACAAAAAATTGAAAATAATCCGAAATATAAATTACAGTTGACTTTTGATAAATTTCAGCTTATTTTCTCTTCATAGATTGAATTATACTACGAATAATTAAATTAAGCATTATGAAAAAAAGTAAAATTTCCACTGGTGCTCAACCTGTGACAACGAGTTGGGAGTCTGAAAAATTAGTGGTTTTCAATTTATTTGGTAAATCAGTAGAAATTGAAAACTGGAAGTTAGACAGGAAAAAAGTTGAAACTGCCGCTAAAGAATTTTTCAAAAGAGAGGTAAAAGCCGTACCGGCGTGGATAGCGCCGGAAGTTACGAAAAATCTCAATGGTTATCTTGGAGTGGGCTGGATGTTTTTGGGAAAGCGTATTTCAGGAGAAACGTATATCGGATACTTAGTTATTGATGGCAAATTTAATTGGTATCCGGAAAATCAGATGGTCTTCGGTCTTCCTCTTAGGAATGAAGAAAAAACAACAAGTTTTTTAGGGGTGAAAATTTTTTACGCAGAGGAAAGGATTCAGTTTAAGTAAATAATGCTTTCCTAATATCTAAACTCAAAAAAATCCCTCGCCACCATAACAGGTCGCAAGGGATTTTTTTAAGTTTAAACACTCAACCCTGATTATCTGTATTTCATACATTCCTCTCAGGGTTGGTCTTTTTGCTGAAAGGAGGAAAAAGATTAGTACATACCGCCCATGCCGGCCGCATCGGCACCGCCATGGTTGCAGTTGCATTTTTCTTCCGGAATTTCGGTAACCATTGCTTCTGTCGTAATCAACAAACCGCCAACCGAAGCGGCATCTTGCAATGCTGTACGAACAACTTCCGTCGGGTCAACAATACCGGCCTTAATCATATCTGTAAATTCACCTTTTTGAGCGTTGTAGCCATAGTTGGTGTCTTTACTCTCGAGCAACTTACCAGCAATCACCGCGCCGTCAACACCGGCGTTTTCGGCAATTTGACGCAGAGGTGCTTGCAGAGCTTTACGGATAATATCAATACCAACATTTTGGTCCTGATTCTCGGTCTTGACATTTTCTAGCGCATGTGTGGCATATAACAAAGCCGCACCGCCGCCGGCCACAATACCTTCACGCACTGCCGCGCGGGTTGCGTGCAAAGCATCATCAATACGGTCTTTCTTTTCTTTTACTTCCACTTCAGAAGCGCCACCGACTTTGATTACCGCAACACCACCGGAAATTTTACCCAAACGTTCT
>OMQE01000013.1 GCA_900313155.1 uncultured Rhodospirillaceae bacterium
GGAAATTCAACTTCTATCGGTGACGCTGTTGGCGTGGCTTTGAAAAATATGCCTTTGCAAGATGAGGTGCAAAATAAGGTGATTGTGCTGTTGACTGATGGCGAAAACAATGACGGAGCTTTGTCAATTTTGCAGGCAGTGAATTTAGCCAAAACAGAAAAAGTTAAAGTTTACACCATAGGTGTTGGCAGTGACGAAACGGCATTTTTCGGCGGATTATTTTCTGTACCCAAAAATGCCGAACTTGACGAAGCCGGCTTGCAAAAATTGGCTCAAGAAACCAAGGGAACGTATTTTAGAGCCAAAGATTTAAACTCATTGGTGCAAGTATATGACGCCATTGATCAATTAGAACCTCAAACCTCACAAGGGCGCTTTGTGCAGGAAACAAAAGATCTATTCTATATACCTGCGGCAATAGCTTTAGTTCTGTTTTTGTGTTTAATCGGGTTAGCGCGAAAGGAGTGGTAACATGGCTTGGCTGAGTGATTTTCATTTTATGCGTCCGCTCTGGTTATTGTGTCTGTTTTTGCCGTTTTTTTTGAGCTTTAGAATTTGGAAAAGCGAACAAATTCAATCTTCTTGGGCAAAAGTTTGTGATGAACATTTGTTGAAATTTTTGTTGGTCAAAGGCACAAGCAAACAACGTAAACGTCCGTATTTTTTAGCGGTTTTAATTAGTGTATTGATGATTATTGCCTTAGCCGGACCAACGTGGCAAAAAACAGAAAATCCGGCTTTAAAAGTGAATAATCCGGTTATATTAGCGCTGAATGTTTCATCAGATATGTGGGCAAAAGATGTAACGCCCAGCAGGGGCGAGCGTAGCAAACTTGTGGCGCACGATTTGCTTGAAACACTGAAAACATCAGAAATCGGACTGCTTGTTTATAGTCGGGAACCTTTTGTGATTACACCGTTGACCGAAGACGTGACCATGGTGGACAATTTATTGCCGATTGTTTCTCCCCAAATTATGCCTGAAAACGGTGATAGATTGGATAGAGCCATAAATTTAGCGGTTGAGCGCATGCAACAGGCCGGTTATTATAGCGGCAACATTGTTGTGCTGACTTCAGATGTTGGGGAACGGTTTGATGCGGCGCTTGAAGCGGCACTTGATGCGTCACAACACGGATTTGCCGTTAATGTTATTAAGATGAGTGAAATGCCGAACGATAAATTGCAGATGATTGCCGATAAAGGGAAAGGTGTGTTGCTCAATTATAAGGAAAATATGGACGTGTTAACACAAAAAATTAACGATACTTATGCCAAAGAAATGAAACAAAGCGAAAATTTGCAAGCGGTATGGGAAGATTTTGGCTACTATGTGTTTTGGTTGCCGGCATTGTTAATGCTTTATTATTTCCGACGCGGTGTGATGTTGGTTTTATTGCTGACTATACTGGCAAAACCGACATTTGCCGGCTGGTGGTTGAACAATAATCAAGAAGCGATGCAATTGTTTGAAAAAGCAGATTATGCCGGTGCGGCGCAAAAGTTTGATGACAAAGCTTGGCGAGGTGCGGCGGCGTATAAAAGTGGCAACTATGCTCAAGCGTTGCAAAATTTTCTGTCGCAAGATGGTTTAGATGCTCTGTATAATCAGGGGAATGCATTGGCAAAAAGCGGTAAAATTGATGAAGCCATCAAAAAATATGAAGAAGTTTTGGCGCAAGATGAACATTTTGAAGATGCTCGTTTTAATTTGGAATATTTGAAAAAGCAACAGCAAAATCAACAGCAAAGCCAACAAAATCAGAATCAAAATAAAAAAGAACAACAAGAAAAACAGCAAAATTCTTCTGCCGAAAATCAACAAAACGGTGAGCAAAATCAACAACAAGACCAACAAAACGGAGAGCAAAACGCTCAAAATGACCGGCAGGAAAACAATCAAAATCAGCAGAAGGATAATGCTGAAAGCAGTGACAATCATTCAGATGCTCAAAATGGCGGAACCAAGGAGCAGACAAAACCTGAACAAGATAAGGCTGGTGAAAAAGAGCAACCTCAACAGGCTCCGACAGCCATGAACGATGAAAATGGGGAAAATGAGGCTCAAGGTGCTCAAGCTCAAGTCGGAGATGAGCCATCGGCGGAAGAAAAGGAAAAAATACGAGCACGCGAGCAACGTTTCCGCGAAATTCCGGAAGATAAAGGCGGTTTGTTACGCGCGTTTATTTATAAAGAATATCAAAAACAAAGGTATAAGGATTAAAAAAAATGCTGAAAAAAATATTGAATATTGCAATTTTGATGATATTGACGGTATCGGTTGCCAAGGCTGATGATTTGACGGCAACTTTGAGTCAAGATAAAGTACCGTTGGGTGAAACTTTTGAGTTGACCCTGACTTATAGCGGAAACAATACCGGTAATGTTCAACCTGATTTTTCACCGTTGCGGCAAAATTTTGATATTTATTCAACATCAAGTTCTTTGCAATCATCTTTTATTAACGGGCAGGGCAGTGTTCAGCGCCAATGGAAAATAGGTTTAATGCCGAAACAAATGGGTGTTTTGACGATTCCGGCGCTTAAAATCGGGCAATATAGTTCTCAACCGCTTAATATTCAGGTGTTGCCATCGGGCAGTGTTGTGTCTGCCGAAAGCTCGAATAACGGCAAAAATTCGGTAACATCTGCCGATATTGGTCAGGTGGCGTTAGATTTAAGTGTTGACGAGCATAATCCCTATGTTCAGCAAGAAATCAATGCCGTTTTGACGATTGATGACAATAAGGGGATTGAATTTGCTGCCGAACCGCAATTATTAAGCGCCACCGATGACTGGATTATAAAAACTTTGCGTCAGCCAACGGTAGAAGCTAACGGCAAAGGTGGTCGAATTATTAAATTTTATTATGCCTTATTTCCGCAAAAAAGCGGCAAACAGCAAATTCCGGCGTTTCAAATAGATGGTTTTTACACTTCATTTGAAGATCCGCAGATGTCGTCATCGGCCTTTGGTGGAATGATGAGCTTTTTTGAAACGGATATACATCGTATGTTTGGCATGAAGAAACCAATAAAATTACAGACCAAGCCGGTAGATATTGATGTTAGACCAATTGCCGGCGATTATGGCAACAGTTGGTGGTTGCCGGCAACAGCTGTGGGCGTGGCTTCGCGTTGGACAGAGCAAAAGCCGGTGTTTAAGGTTGGTGAAACCGTATCACGCGAAATTGTTTTTGCCGCCGAAGGTGTGGCTGATACGCAAATGCCGGAAATTGAGTTGGTGCAAAATGCCAATATTCGCCAATATCCGGAAAAACCTGTTGTTGAGTCCATCGCCGATAATAACAAAATTACCTCACAAGTTAAAATACGAATTGTGTATATTCCTCAAGTTGGGGGCAAACAAACCATTCCGGCAATTAAAATCCCGTGGTTTGATGTAACAACCGGCAAAAAGCAAACCGCTGTGATAGATGCGGTGACAATAGATGTGGAAGGTTCAGCCATGCCGTTTAAAAATGAAACAGCAACAGCAAATCCTCTGCAAGAAGAAAATGGTGCAGTCAATATTCCGTTGATGGAAAAAACGGTGAACGGATTTGTGCAATGGGTGTGGTTGCTTTTGGCATTTGCGGCCGGTTTGTTGTTAAGTTTTGTTGTGTTGCGTCGCCGTGAAAATTTGCAATCTGAAAACAAGGAAACAGACATGGGAGATATTGTGAACAGCTTGCATCAAAAAGATTATCGCCGCTTGCGTGATTGTTTGTTGGCGTATGGTCGTAGAATTTATAAGCAAAGCAATATCAATAATTTAAATGATTTGGCAACTTGTGTTGAAGATGCTGATTTTAGTGAGCAAATGGAACGTTTGAATGGTATTTTATATGCAAATCAAACGACGGAACTTGATGAAAAGTCTATTGTTTCGGCATTGAAAAAAGCTCATAAAACAGCCGATAAAAAAGAGCATAAACCTCTGCCGGATTTGTATAAATAGTTGTATGGAAATAAAAATCACGATATATTCGGTTAATATTTTTAATTGCAGAGCAATAAAATGAGCTCGTTTAGGACCAGCATACCGGCAAAAGTCGGCCGTAAATGTGTGGCTGTTTCTTCCAACAATTTTTGCTCCTTTAAGTTTTCCAAATGCTGTTTGTTGATAAAATCTGTTAAGGTAAAACCGCAGATTTCAAAAAATCGTTGTTTAGAAATTCCCTCAACCAGACGAAGCCCCATAATAATAAGTTCTTCAGCACGTTCTTGCGGTGTTAAAACAGTATGCTTAAACGGGTATTCTGTGGCAATATGTTGCCCATTCAGCCGTAATCTGCCATGTGCCGAAGCGCCGATTCCGATATATTCACCGCCTTGCCAATACGTCAAATTATGTTGCGATTCATAACCTTCAGTGGCAAAATTGGAAACTTCATACTGTTTGTATCCGTTATCTGCTAAAAATAATCGTGTAAAATTATACATTTCCACAGCGGCATCTTCTTCCAATGGTTGAACATTTTTAGCGGCAAAAACCGTTCCGTCCTCAATGGTTAGTTGGTAAAGAGAGATGTGCTTTAAGCCATAATGGCATATTTCTTGCAATTCTGCTTGCCAAGCATCAAGTTTGTGGTGCGGGCGAGCGTAGATTAAGTCAGCCGAATGGTTATCAAACACGCGCACAATTTCTTCTAAACACAGACGAGCCTGCTTAATATTGTGTGTTCGTCCCAAAAAACGTAAATCTGTTTCATTAAGAGCCTGAACGCCGAGTGATAATCTATTGATACCGGCGTTTTTGAGGCTTGCAAACATTTCATTGTATCGGCTGTTCGGGTTTGCTTCCAAACTGATTTCCGGCTTAGAAGTCAGCTTCCATTTTTTAGCAATAAAATCAATAATTTTAGCAACATTTTGCGGCTTGATTAAAGATGGCGTTCCGCCGCCGAAAAAGATGGATTTGACCTCTTTGTTCGCGGTCAGTTCGTAATATTTTTGCAAGGCATTGATATATTCATCAATTAAAGCATTTTGGTTGGCATTTGGATTAACATTTTTAAAAAAGTCACAATACGGGCACTTGCTTTTGCAAAACGGCCAGTGGATATAAATTGATAATTCTTCAGTTTTATCAAAGTGTTGCATAAAATATTCAATACCTCCTTTATTGGTAATGCTAGGATACTATATTTACCGATAAGGTCAACAAATAAGTGTATTTTTTAAGTTTTATGATAACAAAACTCTTGAAATCGGGAAAAAAAACGTTAATATAGCCTTGTGTTTATAAAGGGAGAGAGTTAATGTCCAATTTTGAAAATGATGGCAGTGCAAATTATGGTTTGATTGTGTTAATTGCCATATTAGCCGCAGTTGTCAGTGCGTTTGTAACCTATAAAGCCACGGCAACCAGTAGCGGAAAAATTGCCGTATTAGATGTAGATCGAGTGGCTGAAGCTTCAAAAAGTGCGCAGGCTTTGCAAAAAGCAAGAGAAGGACAATTAGAAAGCTTGCAAAAAATGACTGAAGATGCCGAAATTCGTCTGAAGGCGGAAGAAGATGCAGACCAGAGAAAAAGAATGTCGGAAATTTATGTGGCAGAAATCAATAGCCAAAAAGAAGAATATGACCAACAATATTTTCAAGCATTGAAATTGCTTAATCAGTCTATTAAAGAAACAGCATCAGAAATTGCTGCTAAAAAAGGTATTAAGGTGATTATGTTGCCGAACAGCCTGTTCCAAGGCGGAGAAGATATTACCGACTTGGTCATTCAAAATATGGAATAAAGCGTATTTACAACAAACAAAAAACATACACCTCAAAGGCAGTCTTTGAGATGTATGTTTTTTTAGGGGATTGTCACTTCTGAATATCTGCCAAAACGCGCATAGAGATAATTTTATCAGGGTTGCTGACCTCGCCGTTAGAACCGGTACCGCGCTTAATTTTATCAACAGCTTCCATGCCTTCTATCACTTGTCCCCATACAGTATATTGTCCGTCTAAATAGCCGGCATCGGCAAAGCAAATAAAGAATTGGCTGTCAGCAGAATCCGGATGAGCGGCACGCGCCATAGAAACCGTTCCACGACCGTGATGCTTATGATTAAATTCAGCCTTGATATTTTGACCGCTACCGCCGGTGCCGTTTCCGCGAGGGTCACCGGTTTGAGCCATAAATCCGTCTATTACGCGATGAAACTTTAGACCGTCATAAAATCCTTGTCGCACCAGTTCTTTAATTCGAGCGACATGATTTGGCGCAACATCAGGATACATTTCTATTAAAACCGGTCCGTCTTTTAAGGTTAGAACCAAAGTGTTTTCAGCATCTTTTACTTCAGCTGCTTTTGCACCAAAAGCAAACATTAAAGCGCTTAAACAATATAAAAACAGTTTTTTCATCATTTTTCTCCTTTATCTTTTTTATTTCGGAAATTAAATAGGTTTATATTTTAGGCAATTTTTCGGGCAAACACTAATACACTTGAAACAATTGATGCAATTCGGATGTCGAACAAATTTGCTTTGTTCCACCAAAATATGCATCGGGCAGTTTTTATCGCACAAATGACAATGAATGCATCGCTCTTCCTGACGAGCAATACTAAGCGGACGCACCGTGCTCAACATGCCATCTGCCGCACCTTTTAAGCAAAAGTAGTTACAAAACGGCCGGTCAACAAATATGGCAAAGAGTAAAAACACAGCCAATGTGCCACCGCTAAACCAATTAAGCATATTCATTACCAAGTTATGGTCAAAATAGTAACGAGCATTCAAAAAGAAAAAAGTGATGCCGAGTGCGCTTAAGCCGTATAAAAAATAGCGAGATATTTGTAGATATTGCTGAACGGCGGGTGACGGACGAAAACGGGGAACATGCAAGCGCCTTGCCACCATACCAATCCATTCCTGTGCCGTGCCGAACGGGCAACACCACCCACAAAAAAACACACCAAAAAATATGGCTGTCAACCAAATTTTTTCTCCAATAACATCGGCTGTCGGCAATATCGGTAAAAACAACCCTGCCACAAAAACAGCTTGCACAATATGTCGAAGAGGTTGCAGAAGTTTTATCATTTACTTATTGATTTGTTCCACTGTTTTTTCAACCCAGCCGGAAAGCCCGAAAGTTAATGCACTGTAGCCGGACCAACCGTCAGTAATAACGTTGCAACCTTCACACAGTTTTGCCGTATCGGTAAAAGAATTATCGGCACCGCCACCACCATGAGTCACGAACGGAACAACCGTTTTACCTTTTAAAACACCTGAACTCAAAAATGTGCGGACCGGTGTTGACATCGTGCCCCACCAAACCGGAGAGCCGACAAACACAACATCATATTCTGCCATGTTTTCCGGCAACGGCTTAATCGGCGGTAAATAGCCGGAATTTAGTTCTTCTTTCGCCAGTTTTGTTTGTTCTTTATATTCACTCGGATATGGTGTGACCAATTCGATTTGATATAAATCAGCTCCGGTTTTTTCAGCAATAATTTTTGCCGCTTTTTCCGTGTTGCCGGTCAAAGTAAAATAGGTTACCAATGTTTTGGCATTAACAGTGCTGACAACGGCAGAAGACAAAATTGTGCCGACCAGAAAAGATAAAAATATATTTTTTGACATTTTTTACTCCTTTATATTTGTTGAATTATTATTTATTTCGTTTGCAGTCTTCGCGATATTTTTCCAATTTATGCAAAAGACGCGTGCGTTTGAGACGGCTGAGATGGTCAATATATAAAATGCCGTCCAAATGGTCAATTTCGTGTTGTAAGATAATAGCTAATAAGTCATCAGCCAAAATTTCTCGTTCGATACCGTTATAGTCAATGTAGCGCACCCGAACTTTTTCAAAACGCTCGACATCGGCACGCTGGTCAGGCAGAGATAAACACCCTTCATTAAAAAACACCGTTTCTTCCGAATGCCAAATAATTTCCGGATTAATCAAATACATTGGCCGGCGAGCGCTTAAATCTTCATCGCTGGGGTTAGGATCTACCACAATCATCCGTTTAGTGCACCCCACTTGCGGAGCGGCCAAACCGCATCCTTTATCAACATACATCGTTTCTAGCATATCATCCAGAAAATGACGCAACTCATCATCAACAGCGGTTATTTTATCACACTTTTGACGAAGCACCTCGTCCGGATATTCATATAACTTCAGCACACTCATATTTTATCCCCTCACAGCGTGAGCAATTTGGTCTAAAAGAGCATTAACCATTTTCGGTTCGTTTTTGCTGAAAAAGGCATAAGCCAAATCAACATATTCTTGGATAAGCACTTTTGTATCAACATCTGTGGTATTTGTGAGTTCATAAGCGGCACATAAAAGCAACGCCTGCATTGTGCCGTTCATTTTTTCAAAAGCCCATTCGCCGTGCAAAAACATATTGAGCGATTTTTCTAAATCTTGCTTTTTGGTCTGCACACCGCGCACCAAACTTTCAAAATATACAGTATCAATCGGGCCAAGTTCCACGAATTGCTCATTATTTTCATCTTCCTGATTGTCAATAGCCACGCGTCCCACGCGTCCTTGCACAAAATCTTCAACCACCGCATCAACCGGCAATTGCCCGAAAGCTATCATATAACAAGCTTGTACGGCGGCTAAACGAGCGCCGGATTTCATTTTGATTTTTTGTGATACAAATTTAGTCATGATTTATTCTTCCTTTTCAGAAATTTCTGCGCTTGGCGCGGTTAGTTTTTCAATAGTGGCAACAAAGTCGTTCAAATCTTGCAAAGACCGAAAATCCTTATAAACCGAAGCAAAGCGGATGTAGGCAATATTATCCAAATGCGATAAAGCTTCCATGACGCTTTCGCCAATTTGTTGCGTTGTTATTTCAGTTTCACCTGAACTTTCAAACTTACGTTGCAAAGAATTGACAATTTTTTCAACTCTTTCGGCAGAAATAGGACGCTTACGTACCGCTAGGGTAATAGATTTTTCGAGCTTATCTCGGTCAAACAACGTCCGTTCGCCATTACGTTTAACCACAATCAATTCCCGTAATTGTACCCGTTCAAAAGTGGTAAAACGCGAGCCGCATTCCGGACATTCACGCCGACGCCGCACCGCTGAATTATCATCAGTATTGCGGGAATCTTTAACTTGGGTTTCTTCACATCCGCAAAAAGGGCATTTCATTGTCTATTCTCCCATTTTTAATAATTCTTCAGTTACCTGATATAGTTTCGACGAATATCTTGCTCCTTTTATAAGAACTTTATCGCCGTTTTGCAAGAGCTTATTGAGTAAAAACTGTGCCAATCCGTCTTTATTTTCAAAATAGTACTGTATTTTGCCGGCAGGTAATTCAGCCAACATATCCTTCATTTCCGGACAAACACCAATTACAATGTCAATATCGGTTTGAGCTAAAAGTCTGCCAACATCTTGATGTTGGGCAAGCGATGTATCACCTAACTCCGCCATTTTGCCCAAAACGGCAATTTTACGCCCCTCGCAAGGTGATGCCGACAAGGATTTTATGGCTAGCTTCATGGCTTCAGGTTGGCCGGAATAGCTGTCATCAATCAGTGTATATGTTCCACCGTTCGGCAATTTCAGCTTATGTTGCTTGCCGCGACCGTCAAGAGCCCCAAAATCTTTGATATATGCTGCGGCTTTGGTAACATCAAGCCCAAGAGCCTCAACCACCCTCAAGGCGCACCAAGCATTATATGTGTATTGCTCCCCTTGTTCTTGAGTAATAAATTTGGCATCAGGTTGATATTTCTTGCCGAATTTGATAATTTTTGCACCATGTTTAAGTGCTTGTTCTTCTAAAATATCGGCAAAATTTGTATCGGCATTGATGATAGCCGTGCCGTTTTTTGTCGGCAGACCTTCAAAAATTTCCGCCTTGGCACGAGCAATACCTTCAAAATTTGCAAAAAACTCAATATGCATCGGATAAACGTTCGTAATCACGGCAACATCAGGTTTTACCAAGTTAGTCAGATAAGAAATTTCGCCTTTAGCACTCATACCCATTTCAATCACGGCATAACGGCTGTTCATATCTATTTCACACAAGCTTTGCGGCACGCCGACAAAATTGTTGTGATTCCCGCTCGTTGCATAAGTTGGGGCAAATTGGCGCAATAGAAAGGCTATTTCTTCTTTTGTGGTGGTCTTTCCGGCACTGCCGGTTAAACCGATAACAGTGCCTTTATAACGGCTACGATTATAAGAGCCTATTTTGCCATAGGCTTTCAAGGTATCGTCAACAACCAACTGTCGGTCTTCAGGAACATCTTGCACCAAACGATTAACCACGGCAAGCGGGCAACCTCGTTCAACGACATCAGCCACAAAGTCATGAGCATCAAAGCGCTCGCCTTTTAATGCAATAAACAACGTTGTCGGACTAATCAGGCGACTGTCGGTTGAAACATTATCAATGTCAACATTCACAACACTTTGAGAAGCGCATTCCAAAATTTCTGCCAGTTTATATGAATTGATTTTTTCCATTATTATTTCTCAATATTAGGGCTTGTTTTTACATAATTTTCCACCATAAGTGCGGCTTTTTTAGCCATGCATGTTGTTCCCGGACCGGCAATACAACCGCCTTCGCAACACATTACTTCCACCATATTAAAATCTGTTGGCGGAACGGTAGCATAGCGTTTGAGCTTTTTGATGGCTTCCGGATTCAAACCGTCAATACGTTCCGGCTTATAAAGCGCTTCGTTTCCCACCACATAAGCCACAGCACCGGCCACCCCGCCGGAAATCGGATAACGGCGTCCTTGCGCTGAGGATTCGACTGCAAATGTATCAGCCGTCATTTCGGCTACATTGATTTCAGCCGCAGTCAGCATGGCCTGAGCTTCTTCAAACACCAAAACATAGTCAACATTCGGATTTTTTTCGGCTTCCAAACGTTTAGCCAAACATGGACCAACAAACACAGCAACACAATCCGGATTTTGTTTTTTCACAATTTCGGCAATATAATACATCGGGCTGCCGGTATTAGACACAAACGGCTTAATTTCCGGAATATGCTTTTCGGTAGCCGCCACCCAAGCCGGACAACAAGAGGTGGTCATAAACGGCTTACCTTCTTTCATTCGTTCAACAAATTCGGCGGCCTCGGTTTTTGTTGTCACATCGGCACCTTGTGCCACTTCAACCACCTCATCAAAGCCGAGTTTCTTGAAGGCGGTAATCACTTTTCCTAAATCGTTACCGAACTGACCGATAACAGCCGGTGCCAACATAGCAATTTTTTTCCGCTGACTGTTTTTCAGCACATTCAACACATCAAACATTTGCGAATTATGCACAATGGCCCCAAATGGGCAGGATAGAATACATTTACCGCAAGAAATACACTTGTCTTGGTCAATATATTCATGCCCTTGGGCGTCTTTACTCAAAGCACCGACCGGACAAGCATCTTCGCAAGGTGCGTGGTCTTTATGAATAGCCTGATACGGGCAATTTGAATAACATATACCGCATTTAATACACAAATCTTGATTGATGTGCGCCCTGTCTGAAACGGTTATGGCCTGCTTTGGGCAATTAACTTCACACGGACGAGCATAGCAGGTTTGGCATTGGTCACTGACAACATATCTTTTTGAAACGCAAGCGTTGCAAGCTTCTTTTATAACTGAAACGGTGGCTTTCAGCGGTGCTGTTCGTTTTAATGCTTCTTGCGCCAAAGCCGAAAGTTCAGAATTTGTATCAACCCAGCTTGGTGTATAACCCATTGCGGCCATGCATTGAGCCTTAACAACCAATCTGTCACGCCCCAAAGAACCGCGTTTTGACGGTGTATCATCCGGCACAATGATATTCGGTACATCATCAATATTTTCTAAATTATGTTGTATAAAACTCCTTGCTACATTCACCAAAACAGCTGTTCTGATGAAAGCCGCATTATTTTTAGGATTAAGCATTAAAAAAGTCCTTCCTTATATAAATTTACAAATTGCGCCCATTATACTTGATATCCCATAAAAATCAAGCTGTTTTTCAGGATATACAAGTTTGCGACAAAGGAATTTTTATTCCACGATAAAATGAGTATTTACAAACAGTTATTTGTGTGTGGCAAGTGTAGAATATGACAAAGAGGAAAATAGTATTTGCCTAATACAAACACCGATTGATGCTGAAATTGTTAGATGGCCGGCACTATACTTTGGCACGCATCTTAATGTGGTTATAAAGTTTCCGATTAAGTGTTTTTGAGTGCCAGTCTTTCCAGCTCTTTAAGCTGGTCACGATACACCATGGCCTGTTCAAATTCCAAATTTTGTGCCGCATCTTTCATCAGTTTGGTAAGTTCTTTGATTTTTTTATCAATATTGCGAATTTTTTCCACATCTTGAGTGTCTGTTTTAACAAAATCTGTTTCAGTCATTTCGCGTAATGTGGCGGAAATACTTTTCTGAATTGTTTTCGGCGTAATGCCGTTGGCGATATTATATTGTGTTTGTTTATGCCGTCGGCGATTGGTTTCATCTAAAGCAATTTTGATTGAATCTGTCATTTTATCGGCATAAAGAATAACTCGACCTTCGGCATTGCGTGCGGCTCGCCCGATGGTTTGTATCAATGAACGGGTGGAGCGCAAAAAGCCTTCCTTATCGGCGTCTAAAATAGCCACCAATGAACATTCCGGAATATCCAAGCCCTCGCGCAAAAGGTTAATGCCAACCAAAACATCAAATTTGCCAAGACGCAAATCACGGATAATTTCAATACGCTCCAGAGTGTCAATATCCGAATGCATATAGCGTACCTTCACGCCGTTATCGCTCAAATATTCGGTTAAATCTTCGGCCATTTTCTTGGTTAAGGTTGTGACTAAAACACGCTCGCCTTTAGCTGCAGTTTGACGACATTCTTCCATTAAATCATCAACCTGATTTTCAACAGGTCGCACAATGCACAGCGGGTCAGTTAAGCCGGTTGGGCGAATAACTTGTTCTGAAAACACGCCTTTGCTTTGCTCCAGCTCCCAATCTCCCGGCGTGGCCGAAACAAAAATGGTTTGGGGCCGCATTTTATCCCATTCTTCAAATTTTAAGGGGCGATTATCTAAGCAAGACGGTAAGCGAAAGCCGTATTCGGAAAGAGTTGATTTCCGGTTGCGGTCACCACGATACATTGCGCCGATTTGTGGCACGGCAATATGACTTTCATCAATAAAAAGCAAGGCATTTTTAGGAAAATATTCAAACAAGGTCGGCGGTGGTTCACCGGGAGCGCGACCGGTTAAATAGCGTGAGTAATTTTCAATGCCTTTACAATGTCCTGTTGTATCCATCATTTCCAAATCAAAACGGGTACGTTGTTCCAAACGCTGCGCTTCGAGCAATTTATTTTCGGCATTAAATTCTTTTAAGCGAATATCCAAATCTTCCTTGATGTGTGTCATAGCTTGCGAAAGCGCTGGTCGCGGCGTCACATAGTGATTAGCCGGATACACGGTAATTTCTTCCAATTGACGTGTTTTCTTGCCTGTCAATACATCAAATTCATATATTTCTTCTATTTCATCACCGAAGAAAGACACGCGCCAAGCTCTGTCTTCATAGTGTGCCGGAAAAATATCAAGCGTATCACCGTTCACCCTAAAAGTTGAACGCACAAAATTGACAGTGCATCGCTCATATAACAAATTGGTCAACTGGCGGTTGATTTCATGGATATCAACTTCATCTCCAACCTTGAGCTGAAAAACCATGGAAGAATAGGATTCCATGCTTCCCAAGCCATATATACACGAAACAGACGCCACAATAATCACGTCTTTTTCTTCCAAAACATTACGGGTAGCACCGTGGCGCATGCGGTCTATTTGTTCATTGATTGCCGAATCTTTTTCAATATATGTGTCGGTTTTCGGAATGTAGGCCTCCGGTTGATAATAGTCGTAATATGACACAAAATATTCTACGTTATTATGCGGAAAAAATTCTTTCATTTCGGCATATAATTGGGCTGCTAAAATTTTATTAGGTTCCATAATTAGGGCAGGGCGTTGGCATTGCTCAATAATTTTTGCCATGGTAAATGTTTTTCCTGAACCGGTGACGCCCAGTAAAACCTGATTTCGCTCACCGCGCTCTATTCCTTCGCATAGCTCTTTAATGGCTTGCGGTTGGTCGCCGGAGGCTTCAAACGGACTTTCTATTTTGAACTTATGTTGACTACCCATTTTTATATAACCATCATATCGTTGTTATTTGAGCAAATCTTGCACGGCGTTCCACCATTTTTTTGCCGCATTGGTCACAGGTGCCGTGAAGCTGTTAAATTTGCTTTGCGCTTTGTTTTTCATAGATTCGTATTCCATTTTGGCTTCTGTTGTTATATCGTTGCCGGCAGAAACAGAAGGTGTGCCGGGTGTATCTTTAAGCAAACCGTCAAAAACAGAAGAATCGTTGCTATCGTTTGCCGGCGTAGCCTGAACTTGACGTGGTTTATACGTATAGCCGATTCGCCCGACACCACCGGCATTACGTCTGGCAATGTGTTGAGGCTGTTTTCTGCCGTCAAACACCGCGCCGGAATATTGGCTAGAATAATGCACCTTTTCTCCTTGTATTGCCGAATTTGTTGATTGTTGCCAAGGATTAGCTGGTAAAGATTTTTGCTTATCTTCAACAACTGTTTTTTCTTTTTGTTTTGTTTGCAACTGTTGTGTTTGCCATGGATTATCCGGCAAATTTTGAGCATATCCGACTGACCCGAAACATAGGCACAAAAGCATCAAAAATAACAAACTTTTCAACAACATCACACAAAAATCCCTCATTTTAAGAACAAGTGTATCACATAAAAATTCAAATGTCATATATATTTTAGTTTTTTTGCGTTTGTCTTTTGGTGCGGCGCTTCGGTGCAATCTCATATTTGTCGTTTTCCAATCCGTAAGCGCAAAAAACAGTGCCTTTATCAGTTGATTTTTTCAAAATATATGCCGGTGTGTTAACAACGGTGCAATTCGCCGGAATATCATCAATCACAATGGCATTAGAACCTATTTTAACATTATCGCCGATAGTGATAGGTCCTAAAATTTGCGCACCGCAGCCGACCGTTACGTTATTGCCAAGTGTGGGGTGGCGTTTTTCAATTTTTTTACCGTTTTTATCGAAAAATTTGCGCCCTCCCAGCGTAACATCATGATAGAGTGTCACATTGTCACCGATTTCTGCGGTTTCACCAATCACAACCCCCATACCGTGGTCAATCATAAATCCTTGACCGATTTTGGCCGCCGGATGAATTTCAATACCGGTCAGAAAACGAGCTATTTGCGAAATAATTCTGGCTGTTAAGCAAAATTTATGCTCCCAAAGCCAATGTGCACCGCGATATATAACAATAGCATGCAGACCGGAAGAGCATAGCACAGCTTCTAATTTACTGCGTGTTGCCGGATCGCGATCAATAATTGCCTGAACGTCTTGTAAAATTGTCTTGTAATTTGAATTCATTGTGTGTTATATTTCCCAAAGTTATTATTTTATAAATATAAAACTTAATGTGTTAAAATAAATATAACGGAAGAAAAATATGGTAGAAGTATTGTTTAACGGTCATGCCGGCCGTATTGAAGGCAGATATCACAAAAGCGAAAGACCAAATGCACCCGTGGCGCTGATTTTGCACCCGGATCCTAATTTCGGCGGAACAATGAATAATAAGGTTGTTTACAGCCTGTTCAGTTGTTTTAAAGATTTAGGTTTTTCTGTTTTGCGCTTTAATTTTCGGGGCGTTGGGCGTTCGCAAGGTGTGTTTGATGACGGTTTAGGCGAATTATCTGATGCAACTATTGCCTTGGATTGGTTGCAAAATATGAATCCGGACGCCAAACAGTGTTGGATTGCCGGATATTCTTTCGGCGCTTGGATTGGAATGCAGCTTTTAATGCGTCGTCCGGATATCAATAATTTTATTGCCGTTACCCCACCGGCCAATGAAAAAGACTTTTCGTTTTTGGCACCGTGCCCTGCTTCCGGTCTGATTATTCAAGGCGGTAAAGATGAAATTGTTAATCCGTCAGAAGTGGAAAAAATGGCTCGTCGCTTAAATCAGCAACGCCATGTGGAAATAGATTTTGCGATGATAGATGACGGAGACCACATGTATAATGAACATTTGAAAGATTTATATAAAGTCAGCGGACAATATGTTATTCGGGCAATGCAAAAACGTCCGCAAATTGTGCGTCCGGCACCATCAGATTATGATGATGACGACTTGTTATTGGAAAGTGATGTTGATGATACAATCGACGATTATGATGACGATGATGAAATTTAATTAAATATAAAGGATAAATGTCGTGGCAGAAGAAGAAAACAGCGGAAGTACGCTCAAAGAAAACATAATAACAATTGTTTTGGCTGTGTTTATTGCCTTAATTATACGCAGCTTTTGGTTGGAACCGTTTCGTATTCCTTCCGGTTCTATGTATCCAACATTGCAAGTGGGAGATTATTTGTTTGTCAGCAAATATTCTTACGGCTATTCAAGATATTCTTTTCCGGCAGGGTTGCCGTTGTTTGATGGTCGTTTTTTCTATTCGGAGCCTAAACGCGGCGATATTGTAGTGTTCAAATTTCCGAAAAATACCAACACCGATTTTATTAAGCGGGTTATCGGGTTACCGGGAGACAGAGTTCAAGTTAAAGAAGGACGCTTATATATTAACGGTGAAATGGTTGAACGTGACGAAAAAGAGCGTTATATCATAGATGAATATGTCAGTGTGCCGGAATTTTATCACCAGTATGAAGAAACTTTGCCAAACGGTAAAATCCATCGCATTATTGAAATGTCGGATGAAGAACGGGTTGTTGATGATACCGAAGAATTTGTGGTTCCGGAAGATTCGTTTTTTATGATGGGCGATAATCGTGATCGCTCGGATGACAGTCGTTTGACCGTTGGTTTTGTGCCGAAAGAAAATTTGGTCGGTAAAGCTCGTTTTATCTTCTTCTCACACAGTGATAAAGGCTCGCTGATTAAGCCGTGGACATGGTTTAATGCCATTCGGTGGAAACGCTTTTTTCAGGGAATTGAATAGCAAATGAAACAATTAGAAGACATTTTGCAATATCGTTTCAATAACCCGAAACTGTTACAACAAGCTTTAACGCATAGCAGTATGACGGGAAACGAGCATCGCAATTATGAACGTTTAGAGTTTTTAGGTGACAGAGTGCTTGGTATGACAATGGCTCATTTGCTTTACAATATGTTTCCTGATGATAGGGAAGGCGTTTTGGCGCAACGTCATGTTAAACTGGTGCGTGCCGAAATGGTGGCAAATGTGGCACGTAAGCTGCATTTAGATGAATATATTATCAGTAAAGACCGTGAAACAGCACAGGGAACCAATGTTTTGTGTGATGTGGGAGAGGCAATTATCGGTGCAATATATATCGATTCGAATATTGAACAAGCGATTGCCTTTGTGGAGCGCAATTGGAAAGATATGATAGATGTTGATTTTGGTGACCAAAAAGACGCTAAAACACAGTTGCAAGAAAAATTTCATGCTCTGAAAAAGCCGTCACCAATATATGAAGTTGTTGAAAAATCAGGCAGTGAACATTTACCGATATTCAAGGTTAAAGTTGCATTCAGCGATGAACTTTATGCTTTTGGAGAGGGGCAAAACAAAAAAATAGCCGAACAAAAAGCTGCCGCAAAGTTGCTGGAGTTAATGCCATGAAACCGACTCGTTGCGGATTTGTGGCGCTGATTGGGGCGCCAAATGCCGGAAAATCGACTATTACGAATAACTTTGTTGGTTCAAAAGTTTCAATTGTGTCGCCCAAAGCACAAACAACACGAACCACAATTAAAGGCATAGGGATTTACGATAATACGCAGATTATCTTTTTGGATACACCGGGGATTTTTAATCCCAAGCGCCGGTTAGATAGAGCAATGGTTGCCTCTGCTTGGGATGGTTTAGGTGATGCCGATATCAACGTTCTGGTGGTTGATGCTAAGCGTGGAATGAATGATGAAACTTCGGCGATTATAGATGAGCTGATTAAACGTGAGGCGCACGCCGTGTTGGCATTTAATAAAATAGATATGGTTGAAGAAGAACGTTTAACGGAATTAAAAGAAGAATTTGAAAATTTGTTTGCCTTTGATGCGGTTTTTATGTTTTCGGCGCAATCGGGTGACCATATGCACGAGTTTTATCAATATTTAGCAGATAATTTGCCGGAAAGTCCGTGGTATTATCCGGAGGAACAAATGTCAGATATGCCGCTCAAGCTGTTAGCAGCGGAAGTGGTGCGTGAAAAGTTGTTTTTGAATTTGCGTCAAGAATTGCCGTATGCACTAACGGTGGAGCCGGAATTGTGGGAGCATAAAGAAGACGGTTCTATTCGAGCTGAGATGACAATTTATGTTGAGCGCGAAGGGCAAAAATCCATTATTTTAGGCAAAAACGGAAATATGATTAAGCAAATCGGACAGAGTGCACGTTTGGAGCTTGAAAGTATGTTAGAAGAACGTATTCATCTGTTTTTGTATGTCAAAGTGCGTGAGAATTGGGTAGATGAACCGGCGCACTATGCTGATTGGAACCTCAATTTTAAGGCTTAATCTAAATTTAGCAGGCTGTTAGCGTAATCGTGGGCTTTAAAGGTGTCTAAATCTTCGATTTTTTCACCAATACCGATGTAATAAATCGGCAGTTTTTGTTCTTTAGCAACCGCAACAACAACTCCGCCTTTGGCCGAACCGTCAAGTTTGGTAATAATCAGACCGTTAACACCGATAATTTGCCGAAATGTTTCTACTTGTGACAGAGCATTCTGACCGGTTGTGGCATCAATGGTTAAAAGCGTTTTATGTGGGGCATCGGGCATAATCTTTTGAATAACACGGACAATTTTTTTCAGCTCATCCATTAAGCCGTTTTTATTTTGCAAACGGCCGGCGGTGTCTATAAACACCACATCATCACCGGCTTTAATGGCGGCATTCAGGCCGTCGTAGCATAAACCGGCACTATCGCAACCGTCCGGACCGCTATATATACGGATATTTGAACGGGTTGCCCATTCTTTGAGCTGCTCAACTGCCGCGGCGCGAAAAGTGTCGGCGGCAATAAACGATACTTGTTTGCCTTGCGCTTTTAATTTAGCGCCCAGTTTGCCGATTGTGGTTGTTTTACCGGCACCGTTAACACCTACCATTAGCACAACAAAAGGTTTATTTATTGTTTCAAAAGTCAAATTTTGTTCGCAAGGCTGTAATATTTGCTCAATTTTTTGTGCCAAGGCGGCTCTGATTTCTGCATCAGATATGTCTTTATTCATTTTTTGAACTGCAAAATCGTTGATAATTTCAGCCGTTGTTTGCACGCCGAAATCAGCCATCAGCAATAAATCTTCTAAATCTTGCAATGTTTCGCTGTCTAAACGTTTTTTTGTAAAAATATCACAAATGCCGCCAGTGATTTTATCTGACGATTTTTTAAGTCCAAAACCGAGTTTTTGCAAAAAAGACATTTTATTCCTCACTTAATTTACGCAAAATTTCTGCCCGTTTGCGGCGTTCTTCCATAGGGACCTGTACCATTTTTGCTGCCGGCGTGCCGCTACGTTCCGAATATGGGAAAACATGTAATTTATTTAAGCCTGCTTCGATAACCAATTTGCAAGTGTTTTCAAAGGCTTCGACCGTTTCGATCGGAAAACCGCAGATAAAATCGGCACCAAAGCGCACTTGCGGCTTAATGCAACGAATTTTTTGGCACAAATCAATTACTTTTTCTCTTGAGTGACGCCGTCCCATTTTTTTCAAAACGTTATTATCTCCTGATTGAATTGAAAAATGAAGATAATTTCCTATATTATTGTATTTTTGTAATAATCCAATAAATTTATCATCAATGGCTGCCGGATCC
>OMQE01000177.1 GCA_900313155.1 uncultured Rhodospirillaceae bacterium
AGGAAGAAGCCGCGCGTCAGGCGCAGGAAGAAGCCGCACGTCAGGCACAGGAAGAAGCCGCGAAGCCATTCAACATTGAAAACACGATTGATAAAGAAACGCATCAGCCTATCCAAACAATCACAATGCAAACAGACAATGGTTTTTCCGGAACTGACTATGCAACTGATAAATCCGAACTGCGTAGCTGGATGATTTATCTTGATGAACAAGGCGTTAGACATGGCACAATTACCGATAGTAGTGGAACACATGAAATGACCGAAGATCAATTTACAGAAAGAATGTTACAAACATTTAATCTTCGTTCGGCTGATGATAGCGCTATGGAAGCGCAAACTCATACTTCTGCGTTAATTAACCAAGTTATGGAAGCACCTCATGTTGTGGAAAATACTCATATACAGTTGGGTGAAAATACTGTACATTTATCTTTTCCTGATGGAAAAGACAGTAGCTTTTCATTTACCTTAAAAGATGGACAAGCTCATTTCTATGAAACCACAAACGGTACTTCTCAAGAAATAGATTTAGCACGTGCCAGCCAATTAGAAGAGCATTTAGCAAAAGAAATGGAGCAAATTAAAGATAGAGATCAATATAATCAAATAGTCAAAATTTTAAACCAAAGTATGGCAGTCAAGGCTTTTGAAAACACAGAAAATCTGTCTTTTTATGCTCAAGAATGGGCAAAAGATGCTGATTTATCTATTCAAAAATCATATATTGCCGATGATATGTCACGCATAACAACTGTCTCTGACCAAGGCATTATGGTCATTGAAAAAGATGGTTCCGTGACTTATGCTAAATATGATAGCTTGGCACAAGGCGACATAAAATTTGTTACAATTGATGCAGATGGTACTCAACATCCTATCCACTCTCAAATGCCTAAAGCGCAAGAATTTATCAGACAAAGCGAAGTATATTTTGCAAAAGCAGGATTAATGAATTCTGAATTTGCTCATGCTGCCCATTTTGACAATTCTTCAACCTCTGTTGAAGCTGAAAAAATTAATGCAGATAATGTAAGTGTTGCAACACCTCCTAAGGAACTGTATGCCTCGGCTTTATCAAATGCTATTGAATTTGGACTTGAAGATGCACAAACTATTACTGTATCTGACGGACCGGAAAAAGGCTATTTGGTTTCTAAAGCCGAAAATGGTTGGCAGGTGATGAAACCGGATGGCAACAGCGTTGTTCTGGTCAAAGATGAAAATGGCGCATGGAAAGGCTCTTTTGTCAGTTCGCAAGGAGATGTCAAAGATATGTCACCTAAAGAGGTTACAAATTATCGTGCCTCAGCCGAAGGAACGTTTAAGTCTTTCCACAAAGTCGATACACGTGGCAGACCATAGATGATATAATCAATCTATGTAAAAAAAACAGCTCCGCATTTGCAAACGGAGCTGTTTTTTATACATTGCTCAAGAAGCTCTTATACCGCCACTTTAGCTTTAATTGTATCGTAACTTTGATAGTTCACCAGCTCAAAGTCTTCATACTTAAAGTTGTTAATATCCTTCACCGCCGGATTGATTTTCATCTGCGGTAATGGATACGGTGTGTGCGAAAGCTGTTCTTTAACCTGTTCAAAATGGTTATGATAAATATGTGTATCTCCCAATGTGTGCACAAATTCGCCCGGTTCATAACCACAAACTTGCGCCACCATCATAGTCAAAAGCGCATACGAAGCAATATTAAACGGCACGCCTAAAAACATATCACAACTACGCTGATACAACATGCAACTCAATTTATTATTTGCCACATAAAATTGAAACATCATGTGGCAAGGAGGCAAATGCATTTCGGCAATTTTGCCCACATTCCACGCCGAAACAATCATTCTTCTATCATTTGGTGTTTTCTTCAAGCGTTCAATAACATCGGCAATTTGGTCAATGCCTTCGCCGTTCCAATTACGCCACTGCGAACCATAAACCGGACCGAGTTCACCATTTTCATCAGCCCACTCGTTCCAAATTCGCACCCCATGGTCTTGCAAATATTTAACATTGGTATCGCCTTTTAAAAACCATAACAACTCATAAATAATGCTTTTAAGGTGCACTTTTTTTGTGGTCACCAGTGGAAAGCCTTTGCTTAAATCAAAACGCATCTGCCGACCAAAAACTGAACGTGTTCCCACACCGGTTCGGTCCATTTTATCAACGCCGTTATCCATAATGTCGCGTAATAAATCCAAATATTGTTGCATCTTATTATCCTTCCGTTTCTAAATAGTTCAAAATTTCTTTAACCACTGCTTGGTCAACAAACTCACCTTTTTTAAGCCAGACTGTTGTTTCCACTTCATCAAGCATAAAACGCTGCGGCAAAGGCATATATTTTTGTTCCAATATTGCCACACTTTTATTAACATCTATCAAATCTTTAGCACTTTCACTAATTGCGCCGCCATAAACACAATCCACAACCACATCGGGCATAATCGACGGCGTGTTGAAAAACATGGAATAAACCCCTGCCCCGCCGGAAACATACAAATTTTCCGGATAGTCGGCAAGATTTGCTATATCATTGCAAACAATATGATTTTCGGCATCAAAAACTTCTATGGTGTTGGAATTATCCAGCACAATAACCTTCCGTCCCATCAACACTTTTTGTGGCATACCGCTGTATGTACGCCCACCCATAACCATTATTTTACCTTGAGTTAAATTGCGAAAGCGTCTTGTATCGGAGGGAATTTTCCATGGCAGTCCCAATCCTGCCCCAATAATATTATCCCCTTTATGCCGACACCAAATAGAAACAATTGTCATGATCGTCCTTTCAGATTTTTATAATAAATCAGAAACACATTTTTCAAGTTCTGCCATATCTGCATTCGGCTCGAAACGTGCCACAACATCACCCTGACGATTGATAACAAATTTCGTAAAGTTCCACTTAATTTCGGCATTGTTTTTGTAGTCCGAATCAATTTCAGTCAACATTGCATTCATCATCTCCGCCACTTTACCGCTTCCGAAACCGGCAAAACCTTTTTTGCTTTTTAAATATTTGAACAACTCAATAGCATTTTCGCCGTTAACATCACTTTTTTTCATCTGCGGAAATTTGGTATTGAAATGTAATTGGCAAAATTGCGTAATTTCTTCATCACTTCCCGGAGCCTGTCCATAAAACTGATTGCACGGCACATCAACAATTTCCAACCCTTGTGCATGATATTTTTCATACATTTGTTCCAAGACCTCATATTGCGGTGTAAAACCGCATCCCGTTGCCGTGTTGACCACCAAAACAACTTTGCCTTCATAGGTACGCATAGAAATTTTTTCGCCTTGCGCCGTTTCCACATATAAATCATAAAATTCCATATTCCGCTCCTTTATTATACAGTTGCCGACCACAAACCATGTAAATTACAATAAGCGTAAAGCTTAACAGCTCTGTCGCCGTCAGCAATTTCAAAAACCGCTTCCGGAACTTCTTCAGGTTGCAGTTTTTTGATTTGTGCTACACCATTTTGCGTTTCAACAGCTATCCATTCAATATAATGCACGTTTTGCATCGGGTGCGCCACACTACCCACCTTAACATGCACGCGTCCGGTTACGGAATCGGCAACCGGAATATGTTTTTCTTGCGCCGCATCAACCGTGTTTTCCGTCAATTTACTCATCACCGAACCGCAACATTGCGGAATGACACCGGAACTGTTCAAAAAAGTTATAATATTACCGCAAAGCTGACACTTATAAAATTCCATTTTCCACTCCTTATGTTTTTTAACAACTGCTATTTATAATAAAGGCATTTTTATAAACTTCAATCACATTCATATCTTATACCATGATTTAAAAAAACTTAAAGGCACCATAACGGTGCCTTCTTTAAGCCAAATACTTGAGAACATCAAGCAACACATCACGACATTTTTCGTCGCTTTGCATAATTTTGGGATACGCGCTGGCGGCAAATTCGTCAGTCAACCGGCCTCCCAGTCTTTCGCTTTCATAGAACCTTGCGGTCAGCACATTATCCAAACCGTCAAGAGCTTTAACAAACTTGGCTTCGTTGGTCTGAGCCTGCTCAAATTCATTGAACAAATCCTCAAACTCCGGCCACCCCAAAGCCTTCACCACCTGTTGCATAGCCTCATGCTCCATGGCGCGTTTTTCTTCAGCGGAAAGTTCCCCCGGCACATGGTCTCCACACACAACTTCGGGTAAATCATGCACCAAAGCCATTTTGACGCACTTGAGCTTGTCCAGATGTTCCGGTGCCAGCAAAATCGCCAAAATTGCCGTACTGAAAGAATGTTCGGCATCGCTTTCCGGATTTTTCACCTGTCGTTTAATCCACCCTTGTCTTTTCAGTTGCTTCATCTTACCCAAGATAGCAACCAATTTTAACATTTCTTTTTTTTGCATACTTTTACTTATTTAAATAATGAAACATTTATGCCTGTAATGTATGCCTGATGTTTTCATTTGTCAATCGATATTTATTTAAAATTACAGTGTTAAATCAGCAAATTTTGCGCCAATTGCCGTAGCCAAAGCCTCGGCGTTTAGTTCTAACGTCAGTCCGATTCTACCGCCGCTCAAGCAAATTGTATCAAATAAAACAGCCGTTTCGTCAATAAACACCGGAAAAGATTTTTTCATTCCAACCGGAGAACAGCCACCATGCACATAACCGGTCAGCGGTAGCAATTTTTTCAAAGGCAACATTTCCAAATTTTTGACACCGGCAGCCGCTGCCGCCTTCTTAACGCTCAATTCCGCATTTGCCGGAATTACAAACACAAAATGCTCAAACCCATGTTGTTGCGTTGGTGCTTGAGTTACTAATGTTTTGAAGGTCTGCTCCACCGGCTTGTTTAACACATGGGCAATTGAAACAGCATCTAATTGCGCTGGCGGCGGATATTCATAAGCCTTGTACTCAACTTTTGCATTTTCCACAATGCGCATGGCGTTTGTTTTGTTCATCTTTTATCTCCATAAGCCGTTATATAGATACTCTTATTGAAAGTCAATCACGTGCATAAATAAAAAGTTATATTTTTTATGAAAAAAGTATTGCATTTTTGCACAAATTATTTATATAAGGTATGAATTTTTGAATTGTTATTGAGGAGAAGAAGATGAAAGTTGGTATTATAGGTGCCGGTTCTGTCGGTAGCGCGGCAGCGTTTTCGCTGATGATGACCGGTGTGGCGCATAAAATTGTATTGATTGATATGAATGAAAAAAAGGCTCAGGCCGAAGCAATGGATATTGCCCACGCTGCGCCGTTCACCAGTGCCGGTAAAATCAAGGCCGGAACTTATGCAGATTTGGAAGGTTGCGAAGTGGTTATTGTAACCGCCGGTGCCAACCAAAAACCGGGGGAAACCCGTATTGATTTGCTGGGGCGTAATGTTAAAATTTTTGAAAGCATCATTCCTCAAGTTGCTAAATATGCACCGGATTCTATTTTACTGATTACCGCTAATCCGGCAGATATTATGGCTGAAGTTGCTCTCAAGCTCTCCGGTTTTCCGAAAGAACGCGTTATTGGTAGCGGTACGGTACTTGATACCTCTCGTTTCCGCACATTGTTGGCATTTTACTTAGGCGTTTCGACTAAATCGGTTCATGCTGATGTTTTGGGTGAACATGGCGACAGCGAAGTTTTGGTTTGGTCAAGTGCTGAAGCAGGGACTCTTTCTTTGGAAGAATATGCTCAAAGCGTTAACAAAGTTTTAGATGACGCCAAAAAGGCCGAAATCAATGACGGCGTAGTTAATGCCGCATATAAAATTATTGAAGGTAAAGGCGCCACCTGTTTTGGTATTGCCGGTGCTTTAACGCAAATTTGCCGTGCTATCAATAATAATGATTATTCTATTTTAACAGTTTCATCTCACCATGAAGATGTTGAAGGTGTTAAGGGCGTCTGCTTGTCTTTGCCGACAGTTATCAACCGCCGTGGTATTTTCCATGTCATCACCCCTAAATTATCGGCAGAAGAACATGCGCAACTAAAGTCCAGTGCCGAAAAAATGAAAGATTTTTCAGATCAGGCTTTGGCAATGCTTAATAAATAGTTGTTATAATACTTTGTTTAAGTTGATAAAAAAATTCCACCGATTCAAATCGGTGGAATTTTTTTTATAAAAGCATATCTGAGTGATTCATCATTTTGCTGAACATCTCACTACGGAGAATATTATCTACCGCTCGACGTTCAAATTTATGTATCCCTTCAGTTGCCTTTGGTGCATAATTCATACAGTTCAGCACCACCCATGCGGCACAAGCAGGTGTTACCTCGCCCGTTTCGAACTTGGGAACAATGTGCTTCTTGATTGCATGGTAACGGCTTTCGTTGTTTGGCATACTCATAATCTCTTTTTCCGTAGAATAAAGATATGGAGATTGATCCAACAATGACAGACCGTAGCCATATTGCGCCAAATGGTTGGTGACTTTCAAGCGCTCTTCCGAGACCTTGAACATCTCTACCACATGCTCGTCGAGTCGGGCTTTCTGAATTTTTTCAATAAGCGCCTCGTTTTCAATATAACTCAACGAGAGGAACAACTTGAGCAACTCTGTTGCTGAACCGGTGTGATGTTTCTGTGCCTCATCGATGAGCGTTTCTATTGCCACATCTTTGAGTGAAGATGTTAGCATAGTGCTCTGCTCAATGAGGGCCTTTTGCACGTCTTCGCAATCCGGCAATTCAAAAAGCAACTGCTGAGCCTCGGCTTTGGCAAATGCCTTACCAATATGTTCACGCACATATAAGCTCGCTAAATAGTGATAGTCACACTTGTCGCGCTCATCACCTGCGCAGGCAGCCATCTTGCGACAAAGCTTAAATTCACCGGACAGCGAAAGAACAAATTTCTGGAGATAATACTCCAGTTTAGATTCATTTTCCTCTGCAATCAGCCGCTCTTCAAATTCTGGAGAAAGCTGCTTTGAAAGGTGACGTAACTTATCTGCCGACAAAGAGAGAACAGCCTCTTGCTCATAGTTCTCCCAGTCCAGATAGCGCTTACCGACGCTTTCAAGATAGAGCAACGTGCTTGGCTTATTCTCCATCACCTTCTTTAGTAGCGCCTTATTTGGAATATAAGAACCAAACCAAAAGTGCAGAATACGATAGAGATAAATCTTAGGGAAAGCCTTTCCTCTTTTTACACCGGAAAGATTCCACTTCGGCGTTCGATCCTTGTACAGTTCATAAGAATTGTACACATCGAGTAAAACACTCACCTGCTCTTGGCTCATTTTACCGAAGAGCACACGGAGCATAAAGCTCCAAAACTTAATAATACTCATAACTTTATGTTTTAATTAATACTATAATAACTTAACCTTGCCATCATCATACGCCTTTTTCAAAATTTGTCAAGTTTTTTTGATAAAAAATATTCACTCTTGACAAAAATAAAAAATCTGTTACTATAAAATCCAATAAAAAGATTATTAACATAAAAATTCATATATATATGGAAAAAATTAACACTATGATGATTTGGCCGGTGCAAGCGCCCTGCCAAATTGCGTATCGTGACCCGTTAACGGGCGTGTTATGGCTTCGACCATACATAGATTTGCGCCTCAAAAGCAAAATTTGGGGTATATGTATTAACGGTGTCGTATTCAAGCTGACACACGAACCTGATGCCAAATGGGATACTGCGACAAACTATGCCGATGAAAAAAGCAAGGCACAAATGCCGCAAACAACGGATTTAGATGCCATTTTTCCCTATGTGGCCGATTTCAACCGTGTCGTTGGCGAACTGAACAAACATCGCATTCCTGCCGAACCATGGCGATTGGGCTTTTACTGGAGCCAAGAACACGAGGGCGATAATGCCGTAGTTATGGATATGGGAAATGGTCAGGTAGAACTTTTGCCTAAACGAATCCCAAATGTCTATACTCGTCTTGTCAGTTATCGGGTTATCAATAAACCGATTAACACCGGTGCCACACTGGCCTATTGGCGTGGTGGACATTTTGAGGTTTCGCTTGATTTACATCTCGACTGCTTACATCAGCTTTGGGGTATCCAAACTTGTAAAAAGAACGTTTTTTGCAAGCTCACTGATGAACCTCAAATGTGCAACTGGAACACCGGCATGAGTCTTGCCTATCAGCAAAGCACCGATACAACCGAGTTTATTCTGCCCAGTGTGGATAATATGCTTGAGGTTGAACGTGATTATGAAGCGAACAACAATACCTTGGCTATTATTGCCGCCTATGGTGTTAGAGTGGACTTAATTGACAAGCGTAAATGGGGATATTTGACCTCTACTGAATATGGTGACGGATATTTTGTGACTCATTATCATGAAATGATACCTAAAACCAAGCCGTGTAAGTGTCGATTGTTCGCCAGACCGCGCAAGCATCCGATAGTGTTCTGAACATAATGTAAAAAAGAGTCTTAAAAACTAGTTGTTTTTGAGGCTCTTTTTGTTTATAGTGGCAAAAAAACGGGAGAGAAAAATGCAATTAAGCGCCAAATATCAAGCTGTTTTGGAAATTATGCAAAAAATATGGCAAGACCAATACCCTGCCGATAATATCATAAAAGAATATTTAAGAGCGCGGAAATATATCGGTTCCAAAGATCGTAAATTTATTGTCAACACAACATGGGATATTGTTCGGCATCGCAGTCGGCTGGAGTTTGATTGCAATTGTTGCGAACCGCGAATGTTGCTTTTGACCTATTTACAACAAAAAGGCGAAGATTTAGATTTGGCCGCCGACGGTTCAACTTACGGTTTGGCATGCGTGGATAAAACAGAAAAACAAGCTTTGCAAAATTTGCGCAAAGATGTCTATCCGCCGGAAATTGAACATGAATGCCCTAAATGGTTGTTTGAAAAAATCAATAATCCAATGTTGGTTGAGGCGCTTAATACCACAGCACCAGCCGATATCAGAGCAAATTTCATTACCCGTGAAGAAGCTAAATCTAAATTGCAGAAAGAAGGTTTATATTTTTCTTTTAGTCCCTATTCGCCATATGGTTTACGTTCGGCCGAGCGAATCAATTTGCAAAACTGTATAGCCTATCAAAACGGCGAAATAGAGGTGCAAGATGAAGC
>OMQE01000050.1 GCA_900313155.1 uncultured Rhodospirillaceae bacterium
AAATTCGCTGTCAAGAAAATTAATTGCAATGTTCTTAAAAAGTTCTGTTGAAATTTGTTTTTTATATGTTAACAATTTATTTACGTTTTGAATCAATCGAATCAGAAAAATCAAATTTCGGTTGAGCGGGTATGTGTCAACTTTTGCGTTTAAGCATAAGAGATAATGGCACATTTAATATTGGTGAAATTTTAGAACTAGATAGGATAAGGATATGGCTGAAGAAGCAATTAATTATGACGATTTATCTATTCACAACCAATGGGACGAGATCTGCGGACAGTTAAAAATAGAGTTTGGCGCCACCGCTTTTGAAAGCTGGCTCAAGCCTTTAAGCGTTAGTTCTTTTGACGATGGCGTGATGCGCTTGTCGGCACCGACTGCTTTTATGAAAAACTGGGTTTTAGCTCATTATTCGGAACGAATCCATAAAATTTGGGAACATAAAAATCCGAATATCAAAAAGATTCAGGTAATTGTGCAAAATTTGCAAAATACGAAAGACGATTCTCTTATTCGCAAATTTCCGATAACTCCTACACCGCGGGACACATTTAATGTGGCGAATGCGCAAGCAAATAACCTTATCGGTGGCACAACAAAATTCAATCCGGCTTGGACGTTTGACAATTTTGTGGTTGGAAAGACCAATGAATTTGCCTATGTTGCAGCGCGCAAGGTTGCCGAATCCAAAGATGTTTCGTTTAATCCGCTGTTTTTGTATGCCGGAGTCGGGTTAGGCAAAACGCACCTGATGCACGCTATTGGACAATATATTCAACAAAACGATCCGTCTCGCCATGTGGTATATATTTCTGCCGAGCAATTCTTATATAAATTTGTGAACGCTCTGCGCTACAAAGATACAGCAGCTTTTAAAGAACAATTCCGTTCGGTAGACGTGTTAATGATTGATGATGTTCAATTTTTGGCCAACAAAGAAAAAACACAGGACGAATTTTTCTATACATTTAATTCGTTGATGGAAGGCGGACGGCAGATTATTCTTTCGGCAGACAAATCTCCGAACGATTTGGACGGTATCGAATCGCGTTTAAAATCTCGCCTGAACAGTGGCTTGGTCGCTGATATTATGCCGACAGACTATGATTTACGTCTAGGTATTTTGCAGAAAAAAGCGGCACAATTCGGTATCAACATTCCGGAAAATGTAGCTGAATTTTTGGCACAAAAAATTTCTGCCAACATTCGAGAATTGGAAGGTTCGCTCAAACGTATTGCCGCTCATTCGCAACTTCTTTCGGAAAGAGAAATAACGTTGGACATGACGCAAGATGTTTTGAAAGATATGTTGCGCTCAATTGACCGCAAGACAACAATTGATGAGATTCAGAAAAAAGTGGCAGAACACTTCAATATTTCAGTTAAAGAAATGCAGTCTTCGCGCCGAGCACGTAATGTAGCCAGACCTCGCCAGATTGCCATGTATTTGGCTAAACAGCTGACTTCTCGCTCATTACCGGAAATCGGGCGCAAGTTTGATCGTGACCATACAACAGTGATGCACGCCGTGCGCAAAGTTGAAGAACTGGTTTTGGAAGATACCTCAATGGCCGAGAGTATTGAAACTTTACGTCGTGCTTTGGAAAATTAGTAAAAAATTGTTGAAGACTCGATGTTTTGACTTCTGATTTAGTGATAATTTTGCTAAATTAGGCACATAGATGGATAAAATAAATAACTTAATTGGTGGTAAAAAATGAAATTTACGATTGAAAAAGCAGTATTATTAAAAACTTTGAGCCACGTGCAAAACATTGTGGAAAAAAGAAACACTGTTCCAGTGCTGTCGAATGTGAGAATTGAAGCCGGCAATGACGGTATCAGCTTCAAAGCAACAGATATGGATACGGAAATTACCGAAATTGTTGATGCTAAAATTTTAGAAAACGGCGCAATTACGGCACCGGCGCATATGCTTTATGATATTGTGCGCAAGTTGACCGATGGGGCTGAAGTTGAGTTGGTTTATCCGGATGAAAAAGACCAGTTGAGTATTGCTTCAGGACGTTCAAAGTTTTCGCTTTCTACTATTGGGGTTGAAGATTTTCCGGTTATTTCGGCAGATGCGTTACCAACCAATTTTGAAATGAAACGTGACGAACTAAAAGATGTGATAGACCGCACGCAATTTGCGGCTTCTACGGAAGAAACAAGATACTATCTAAACGGTTTATATATTCACCCGAAAGATGAAGGTGAAACCAAGGTTTTGCGCATTGTTGCAACCGACGGGCATCGTTTGGCTTGTGTTGAATCACCGTTACCGGAAGGCGCAGCCAATATGCAAGGGGTGATTTTGCCGCGTAAAACTGTTGCCGAAATTCGCAAACTTTTAGATGATACAAGTGCCGAATCGGTAAAAATCGGTTTATCGGACAGCAAAGTTCGCTTTACGTTGGAAGATATTACGTTAGCTTCCAAACTGATTGACGGAACATATCCTGATTATGAGCGGGTTATACCGACAAACAACACCAAAACTTTGGAATTAAGTGTTAAAGATTTAGCCAAAGCGGTAGACCGTGTTTCGGTAGTGGCGGAAAGAACACGCGCCATCAAGATGATTGCGAATAAAAATCATGTAATTGTTACAACCTCCAGTCCGGATTTAGGCAGTGCCATTGAAGAAGTTGAAGCTGTTTATGACGCAGAATCGTTAGAAGTCGGTTACAATTTCCGTTATTTGCTGGATATTTTAGCTGAAATTAAAGGTGAGACAGCGCAATTCAGTTTTAATGATTCTTCTTCGCCTTCCATTATTCATGATACTTCGGATTCCAGCGCTATTTATGTTTTAATGCCAATGCGGGTATAGAATCGTGGGTGCTCCGGAAGCAAAATTACAAGAAATGACACAGTTAAAGTCAGGTATTCAGCGCCTGACTTTAACTGACTTCAGAAACTATAAAAATTTACGCATCGAATCGGCGGTTTGCCCGATTATTATTACCGGTGAAAACGGTTCTGGAAAAACAAATATTTTAGAAGCCATATCTTTTTTAACACCGGGTAGAGGATTGCGCAGTGCCAAGCTTTCAGAAATTAAGCGAATCCATACAATCGAAGACACCAACATTTTGGCCGCTGACAGTTGGAGCGTTGCCGCAGATATTTTAAAAAACGGGGAGTCGCACACCATTGGCACGGCTTTGCAAAGAACAACGCGCGAAGATGAGAGTGATGACGGTGATGAATGGCGCACCTATGAGCGACGGATTGTTAAAATAGACCAGCAAAAAATCAGCCAGCAAAGCGAGCTGGGTAAATACATTTCGGCAATTTGGGTTACACCGCAAATGGATAGACTTTTTTTAGGCGGTCCGCAACCTCGGCGCAGTTTTTTAGATCGACTTGTTTATGCTTTTGATTTGGAGCATGCCAAGCGTACGGCAAATTTTGAGCATTTATATCGGCAATGGTTTCAGATGCTGAAAAACGGAATGACTGATGCGCATTGGCTACAATCGGTTGAGGCGGACATGGCGGCGTTAGGAGTGTCAATTGCGGCGGCACGTCGCGAGTTGATTGCACGTCTAAACACTTTTATTGCTCATGAGCCGGACGATGTTTTTCCAGATGTTCGTCTGGAGCTTGATGGTTTAATTGAAAAAATGCTTAATAGCGAATCGGCATTGAATGTGGAAGATTTTTATGTGGCAAATTTAGCCAAACAACGACGAAACGTGATGCAAAACGATTCGATTGACGGGGTTAACCGCACTGATTTCAAGGTATTTTTCAAAAAGAAAAATATGCCGGCGGAATTGTGTTCAACCGGCGAACAAAAAGCGCTTTTAGTCAGCATTATATTGGCTCAAACCAAGTGCCAAATTTTAGATAAAGGTTTTGCACCGGTGTTGCTTTTAGATGAGGTTACCACCCACCTTGATGATATCAAACGCGATGCCTTACTCCAAAAAATCAGAGGTCTGAATTTGCAAGCATGGATAACCTCCACCGAACCGCAAAATTTCGAACTGCTAAAAGATGATGCGCAGTTTTTTACCGTCGATAACGGATACGTATTTTCTGCTTGATTTCAGAAGAATGTTATTTTAGACTAAAGAAGATTTGAGAGTTATTTAGATATATGTTAAACTTAAAAATGTGACCTATGACAACAAAACCGGATACCTCAAAGTTACAAAGGTTAATGGAACAGTTTTTTGCAATGCCAATTGAAACATTGACCTATCGGAAAATTGAGCATTTGTATGAAACATTGCTTGATTTTGAATTGCAAAATGAAGAAGATTTTGACGATGAATTTCATCAGTTACTGAAAAATCTTCTTGATGCTCTGGAGGCTTCGCTATTGAATCGGGACAAGCAATTGCATAATTTAAAACGCAAATTGATTGATGATCCGGCTGCAATAGAGCTGATTCTTTCACGTATGAATCTACATGAAGTGCTGGTGGCCGAGCATCGCGGGAAAAGACTGAAATCCCCAGAGCTCCGCCAACAATTCGCCAATATGATTGAACGAACACTTGAAGAGCTTTGTGAAAAAACAGCTGATGCCAACTAGAAAAGCGCCTTTTTTAAGGCGCTTTTTTTGTTGCATTTCACATATTTTGATTTAATATAATCTCTGTCGGTAGGTGTTCTACCGATGGAGTCTCAAAACTCCTCTCTTGAAATAGCTCCTCATATAGGGGAGATGGTTAAATATATTGAATAGACCATACTGTCAAGAGCAGTTTTGAGCTCCCCTGCCTTATTTGAGGCAGGTTTTTGTTTTGATTTTAACAAAAACTTTTTTAGGGAGTGAAGAACTATGGGAAAATACAAATATTTTATGGATAAGCAAGGACGATTAGAAGTTGGCTATGCCTTATGGCGATTGCGACAGGAAAAAGGGCTGACACTTAATCAAGCCTCTATTCAAATGAACATACCGCCCCGAATTATCGACAGCCACGAACTGGGACGGATTCAA
>OMQE01000075.1 GCA_900313155.1 uncultured Rhodospirillaceae bacterium
CGGTAAAACAGTTGCCGCAATGGACGTTTTGGTTCCGAGAATCGGTGAACTGATTGGCGGTTCGCAACGCGAAGAACGCTACGATTTGCTCAAACAACGTATTGTTGACGGCGGTATGGACTTACAAAACTATGAGTGGTATTTAGACTCTCGTAAATATGGCACTGTTCCGCATGCCGGCTTTGGTTTGGGCTTTGAACGTATGATGATGTTGGTAACCGGTATTGCCAATATTCGCGATACCATTCCGTTCCCGCGCACACCGAAATCTGTTGCGTTTTAAGGAGAAAAAATGAAAAACCGGCTGTTTATTTTCGGACTTTTGATAATATTAACCGCTTCTGTGGCAAAGGCGCATGATGCTTCGATGGAAGACGGCAATATGGATATGCCGAAAATTATTGAGTTGCCCGAGGCGGAAGATACACTATACGGCGGTGCCGAGGTTGTGCCGTTTAGCAAAGAACTTTCTGTTAACGAAAGCGCGCAAGAAAACAGTTCCGATGTTGAAATTATAGATACTTCAGATATGCCGGATTCTTTGGATTGTTCAGATAAACGCTTAAAGCAACAAATGGCCGGTTTTATTTATAAAAACATCAATAAAAAGGCAACAAATTCCATTCCGGAAAAACGTCGTCGGTTGCTGTTGGCGCGCCATATTGCCGATTTTACAGAAATCAGCGAAGATGATGCCGATTTGCGCAAGAATGTTAATGTTGCTTCGGCGTTGGCATATTTAAAAATCAATATGCGTCGGCAAATTTACAAGATTTGCAAAAGTGCACATAACGAATCTAACGATTTAGAAGATATTTATGCCATTATTTATCCGTTTGCCGGCTATTATAAAGTTGTGGCGGCAAATTTGGTTGAAGTGCCGGAGCGTTTAGATGATTCAACCTTTATTTTCAGTTGGTAAGGCTCAGGTAATATGACAAATAAAACCGATTTAGTTGTCTATCAGCCCAAAAGTAATTTACCCGTTGTTGTTGCCGATGACGGTTTGCATGCGTATTTAGAACAAATTAAACAATTTCCGGTTTTAAGCGAAGAGCAAGAAATGCAACTGTTGCGTAACTTTAAAGAAAGAGGAGATTTGCAAGCTGCTCAAACGTTAATAACGTCGCATTTGCGTCTGGCGGTTAAAATTGCCCTCACATATCGTCGTTACGGGTTGCCGACAGCCGACTTAATTTCCGAAGCCAATTTGGGCTTAATGCAGGCGGTGAAAAAGTTTGATATGAACAAAAATGTTCGGCTTTCCACTTACGCCATGTTGTGGATAAAAGCTGCGCTTAATGACTTTGTGTTGCGCTCGTGGTCTCTCGTAAAAATCGGCACCGTAGCGGCGCAAAAAAAACTGTTTTATAACTTGGGGCGTATCAAGGCGCGCTTGGGGCTTTATGATAATAAAGAACTGGCTCCGGAAGAAGTTAAGCAAATTGCTCAAGAGCTGGTTGTTGATGAACGCGAAGTTGTCGATATGAACCGTCGCATTGGCGGGGACAGCTCGCTTAATACGGTGGTCGGACACGATGATGACGCGGTTGAAGCTATTGATTTGCTGGCCGATAAATCGCAAAATATTGAGGGTAAGCTGGCACAAAAGCAAGAAACGGAACTTAAACGCAAAATTTTGCTCAAAGCTTTGGCAACACTAAATGAGAGAGAGCAATATATTGTTAAAAATCGGATGTTGACCGAGCAACCGCAAACGCTTGATGAAATCGGCAACAAATTCAATATCAGCCGTGAGCGGGTGCGCCAAATTGAAAAACGCGCGTTTGAAAAACTTTCTGCCGAAGTTAAAAACGCCATGACAACGGCGGCATAAATGGCAAATGTTTTTGATGAATTAGTCTGGCAATTGGTGCAGAACGGCGTGGAAACCCCGCGCTTGGAAGCACGCATGCTTTTGGCTTTTATTACCAATCAGAATGTGTCAGACATTTTTACCGACATCAATTTAAATGATGAACAAAAAAAGCACCTTACTCAGTTACTTAATCGTCGTTTGGCACACGAACCCCTTGATAAAATTATCGGTTATCGCGAATTTTATAAGGCTTCGTTTAAGGTGTCGGACAAAGTTTTATCGCCACGTCCGGATACAGAAATTTTGGTGGAAGCGGCATTACAGCTTTTACCCGATGATAAGCCGGCGA
>OMQE01000015.1 GCA_900313155.1 uncultured Rhodospirillaceae bacterium
AACCATCCGGAAGTATATTTGATGGTGTTGCTGATAGATGAACGTCCGGAGGAAGTGACAGATATGACACGCTCGGTGAAAGGTGAAGTTATTTCTTCAACCTTTGATGAACCGGCCACACGTCATGTTCAGGTTGCTGAAATGTGTATTGAAAAAGCCAAGCGTTTGGTGGAAAATAAAAAAGATGTGGTAATTTTACTTGATTCCATTACTCGTTTAGGACGCGCTTATAATGCGGTTGTGCCATCATCTGGTAAGGTTTTAACCGGTGGTGTAGATGCCAATGCTTTGCAACGACCGAAGCGTTTATTGGGAGCGGCGCGCAATGTGGAAGAGGGTGGTTCACTCACAATTATTGCAACGGCGCTGATAGATACCGGTTCGCGTATGGATGAAGTTATTTTTGAAGAATTTAAAGGCACGGGTAATTCTGAAATTATCTTGGATAGAAAATTGACTGATAAGCGTTTGTTCCCAACAATTGATATTACTCGTTCGGGCACGCGTAAGGAAGAATTGTTGGTTGATAAAGCTACACTGACAAAAATGTGGGTTTTGCGCCGTGTGCTGATGCAAATGGGTATGACTGACGGTATGGAGTTCTTACTTGATAAGTTGCGTCAAACCAAAAACAATGAAGATTTCTTCCAAAATATGAACTCATAAAATAAAATCAAAGAAAAACCTGTTAAGAAATTTAACAGGTTTTTTGTTATTCAGTTTCTTGTTCTAAAATGTGTTCAATATATAAATCTACAATTTGTTGCAAGCGGCTGTTTGGCGGATTTCTATAAGGATTGACAGGCGGAAAAATATCTGTTTGCGTAAATACGCTGATTGAACTCCAAATACACCAAATCCAAAATATTTTCCGCATCTTGCGCCTCCGGCCGAAAAATATAGTGGCAGTAAAACGTTTTTCAATTGTATAAAACGTATGCATTGTTGACGATTTATTAAATTGTCGCTATTATACTGAACGTATTGATTATTAACCTGATAAGGATATTTAAAATGCAAATGTTTGCTTTTTTTCTTGCCATGTTTACTTCCACCGGTTGGCTGATATATGCCATAATGTTTGTGCGCGCCAAGCTGGAAGCCGAGGGATTATGGGAACAAAGTCCCGAAATGATGCTGATGTTGCTTTCGGTTGTGGTGTTGCCGTTATTAACAATTTGGATGGTTTTCGGCTATGTTAACCAATACATCAATAATAAGCAAATAAATCGCAAGCAAAACGAACTTTTAACTCAATTACAAAAAAATCAGGACTATACCGATTTAGTGGTGCGAGTAATGCTTGATGCCGAACACGAAATTAAAGACGGATTTGTTATCAATAAGTTTGAAGTACTGATAAACGATATGAATGAGGCTTTAAGTGAAATTATTCAGCGCTGTAATATTGCCTCGTCAGCACAACTGGAGCAACTTTGGCAACGGGTTGGTCGTGGCGAACGCTGGACATTGGGTAAGGCTATTTTGGAAGCCAGCAAAAGCCAGAGTACTTTTGATGCTTGGGTGCGTGAAAAAGTGAGCAGAGATAAAGTGTTTCGCGGATCGTTGTTAGAATTTTGTTCTCGCTACCAAAATTTGTTACAACTTTTAGAAAAACACGACCGTGACCGTGTGTTTTTGCGTATGATAGAAATGGGGGTATTGGGTAAGGTATATTCTATCATTGCGCCGCTAAGCTCGGGGATAGATACGCTGACAGCGGATAAAAATGACCGCTATACGCCGACAACTTCAGGTGAAAATGACTATGCTTCTGTCTTAAAATTAGCCACTATGGCAGAACCAAACGCTCAAAACACTATTATGAATGTAGATAAAAACGATAATGATGAAGAAGCGGTGCAAGAAGAACAAGAAAATGAAGATGTTACTGAAGAATATGAAGAAAAGCCGTCAATTTTCTCGCGTTTCAAACTATTCGGGCGCAAAGATGAAGACGAGCAAGAACCGTCTATGGCTGACCAAGACCCGTTTTTTAAGGCATTACATAACAGTTTTCAAAATGAGCAAAATATTGAGCCGACTTTTAGTTCAACAGCATCAGTTTCAAAAGAACCGACTTTCAGCGCTGAGCCAAGTTTTTCGGCTAATGAAAACAGTGTTTCGAACAATGATTTTATGAAAGGGTTTAATCAAGGTCTTTCGGCAACAAATCAGTATGTTGAGCGGGCAAAAGAAACTTCTGCGCCGCTTACCGGTTTGAGCGATTTTGCTGCCCGCTTGGCTGCTGTACGCGGTGAAGCTGTGCAACAAGATACAACTCAAACAGCTTCTCAAGCACCGGTGCAAAATATGCCGGAACCTGCTAAAACAGAACGGCAAAATGATGACAATGAAGATTTGGTTTATCCGTTTGGCGGGTGGGGTAATGAAGCCGGTAACGAATAGCTTTTTAGCACTGATTTTATGTGTTTTTTGCCTTAATAGTGCATCGGCAAAAATATATGACCATATTGCGTTATATGGTCAGTCTAAGTACGCACCGAATTTTAAGGCTTTTGAATATGTTAATAAAGATGCGCCGCAGGGGGGTAAAATCGTGCTTCCGGCTTATGGCACGTTTGATAATTTTAATCCATATATATTCAAGGGTGTTGCCGCCTCGTTTGTGCCAGCCTTAACCATGGAAACGCTGGGTTTTTCACCAACAGATGATCCGTTCACGGTGTATCCGTTGCTTGCTGAAAAGTTTGACTTGCCGACAGATAAATCGTATGTGGGATTTATTTTGAATAAAAATGCGCGTTTTGCCGATGGCACAGCAGTTACTGCCGATGATGTGGTATTTAGTTTTAATGCCATCACACAAAAGGGTTCACCGGTGTATCAAATGTATTATGCCGATGTTGACCGAGTAGAAAAAATAAGTGACCGCGAAGTGCGTTTTTATTTCAAGCCCAACACCGATAATAAAGAGCTGCCGATGATTTTGGCGCAATTTGCCATTTTTTCTGCCAAAGATTGGGAAAACCGTGATTTTGATAAGCCGAGTTTGCAAGTTCCTTTGGGTAGCGGACCTTATGTGGTAGAAGATTTTCAGGTTAACAAATATGTAACGTTTAAGAAAAATCCGCATTATTGGGGCAAAAATTTGCCAACACGGCGTGGGTTTTATAACTTTGAGCAAATTCGTTATGACTATTATCAAGACACCACTGTCACATTACAAGCGCTTTTTGCCGGCAATATAGACGCCAGAGAAGAATATATTGCTAAAATTTGGATGACCGGTTATAATAACGAGCTGATAAGTTCGGGCAAAATCAAAAAAGAAACGGTGGAACACAATAATCCGGCAACATTGCAAAATTTTGCCATCAATGTCCGGCGTGCCAAATTTCAAGACCGCCGTGTGCGTAAGGCTCTTGATTTAGCTTTTAACTTTGAATGGGCAAACGAAAAATTGTTCTATGGACAATATAAACGTTTGAACAGTTATTTTACCAATACCGGTATGGAGGCAACCGGCTTACCGGAAGGGCGAGAGTTGGAAATTTTGAGTGCTTATAAAAACCAACTGCCGGAAGATATTTTTACCAAGGCTTATGAGCCGACCGTAAATGCACAAATCAATA
>OMQE01000032.1 GCA_900313155.1 uncultured Rhodospirillaceae bacterium
AATGCCGTTGTTAGATATTTTAGGCTTTGCAGCCGACATATATTTCAAAATTGTGGTAGTTGATATTGCCATTTATTGGTTGTTGCACTACAAACTGATTTCGGTGCACAACAAATACGCCGAAAAATTTATGGAAATTCTGAAAAAAATCACCGAACCGGCATATAGCCTTATTCGCAGCAAAATTCCGCCTGTTTCAGGTTATGATGTGGCGCCGTATGTTTTGCTGTTAATCATTGCATTTGTTTGCCGTTTTATTACATACCTTAACCAATGGATTGGGCAATTTATGTAAAATGAGCTGTTTTGAGCCATATAAATCGGGCTATTTACTGCGTGTCAAACTGGCCCCCGGTGCTTCGTCGTGCAGTTTTCGTGGCATTTTTTGCGGCGCTGATGGCTCGGAATATCTCAAAATTTCAGTTAATGCCGTTGCCGAAAAAGGGAAAGCCAATAAGGAACTGATAAAATTTTTAGCGAAAACACTTAAAGTTTCGGCAAAGTCCATAGAGCTGATCAGCGGGGCAACCGAGCATTTGAAAAAGCTATACATAAACATACATCAAAACACTGAAAACACAGTGAAGTTAGAACGTTTAAATGCGGAGAATTGAAAAAATATGAGCGCAACTTTGATTAACGGCAAAAATTTAGCCGAACAAATAAAAAATAACTTGGCGCAACAAATTGCCGCTTTGCAAACACCACCGCAATTAGATATTGTGTTGGTCGGACATGATGACGCCAGTGAAATTTATGTGCGCAACAAAATTAAAGCCGCAGAACATATCAACCTGAAAACTGTTCTGCACCGTTTTGATGAAAACATAACCGAAAATGAGCTCTCGGCAATGGTAGAAAAACTGAACGCTGATAAAAATGTTAATGGCATAATTGTTCAACTACCGTTGCCGCCGCATATTGACACTCATCGCATCATCAACTTGATTGAACCTAAAAAAGATGTTGACGGCTTTCATCCATACAATACCGGTTTGCTCCAAAATAATCAAGTGCCGTATTTTATTGCGGCTACACCGCTTGGTGTGATGCGGCTCATTCAAACCGTATGCCCGAATTTGAGCGGTAAAAATGTGGTGATTATCGGGGCTTCGCTCATTGTCGGGCGCCCGCTGGCAACACTGCTCTTAAATCAGGAATGTACGGTCACTATTACCCATATTCACACCAAAAATATTAAAGAACTGACTCAAAAGGCCGATATTGTTGTTGCCGCTTGCGGCGTGGCAAATTTGGTTAAAGCAGATTGGATAAAATCCGGCGCTGTTCTGATAGATGTTGGCATTAACCGTTGTAACGGCAAAATTTGCGGCGATATAGATTTTGCTTCAGTCCAAGACAAAGCCGGAGCCATCACACCGGTTCCGGGAGGCGTTGGACCAATGACGATTGCAATGTTGTTGGAAAATACTGTAAATGCTTACTTGTTACAGAATCAAAAAAAATAAAAGAGGAACCGTCTGACCGTTAAACTTTTGTACTCTTCAAACCGCTTATGTTAAAGTGGGTGCCATGTAACCGAACCACGATTCGGACAGAGACAGCTCCCTATAATGTAATGTTGGCTCGAGAGATATGCGGCTTCAACGTATCAGACAGTCCCTTCTTTATATATACATCATACAACAAATATCAGCAGATAACAAGCACTATTTTATCTTTGCCGACACATTGCCGCTTTAACCATCATATCGCACAAATCGGCATACGATATACCGGCATATTTTGCTTGTTCCGGCACCAACGAAAGCGAAGTCATACCCGGATTGGTGTTAATTTCCAAAAGCACGACACCATCTTTTTCATTGTAGCGAAAATCACAGCGCGAAAGCGCATTGCACCCCAGAGCTTTATGCACAATTTCGGCATATTTTAAGCACGTTTGCGTCACTTCTTCCGGTAAATCTGCCGGCAAAATATGTTGTGTTTTTCCGGCGGTATATTTGGCCTCATAATCATAAAATTCGTTAGAAGCTTTCAGCTCTGTTACCACATGAGCTTTGCCGTTAAGACACATCACCGTCAGTTCGCGACCGGCAATATATTCTTCCACCAAAATCTTGGCATTTTCGCTTTCATAGTACACATTGTCGGCATCTTCCGGCTTTTGCACAATAAACACACCCACACTGGAACCGTCTGCCACCGGCTTAACCACATAAGGCAATTCCAGACCGGATTTTTTTTGCAAATATTGTGCATAGCTCATTACCTGCCCGCGCGCTGTTTTAACACCGTTTTGCGCCGCAATAGCCTTGGTCAAAGCCTTATCCATGCCAACTGCCGATGCCTTAAGCGACGAGTGTGTATATGGAATTTGTAACATATCCAACAGTCCCTGAATTTCACCGTCTTCGCCCCAATTGCCATATAAGCCGTTATATACCACATCAGGTTTTTCGTTGTGCAAAAGCTCCACAAACTTCCAAGCGTCGGTCAAATTGTGCTCAATCACCTCATAGCCTTTGCTTTTCAGAGCGGTAGCAATATCTTTTTCCGAACTGATGCTGACCTCTCGCTCGGCAGAAAATCCGCCATAAACCAACAAAACTTTCTTTTGCATACATTTTTTCCTTTATAATCTGAAATTTTCTGTTATGTTAAGAACAATTGTTTAAGGATTGACTAATGAAACGTTTGTTGCTTTGCTTTTTTGCAGTTGTTTTTTTACCCATGTCGGCTCGTGCCATTGAGGTTACCCACCATCTTGCCTCATCCATTGCTTTTTTAGACGCGGCAGAAGAAACCTTTACTTATAAATTTTATAACAACCGCGATTATGATATCAAAACTTCAGTTGTTACCACCAACACCTTTGGTGCACTCTACCCTTTCAAAGCCACTTACCATTCTGTCGGCACATACAACAAAAACGTTTTCAAACCGCAAAGCTATTTTCAAACATCTGAATCGCGTTTTCATAAACGCAGTAAGGAAATTGTCTACGCCGATGGCGTGCCGCAATATCGTATCAGTATTAAAGATGATTACAAACGCCAAGACGAAACGCCAATCGATTCCAAATATGCCTCGTCAAATGATTTGTTGAGCACTTTTGCTGCCCTGACAGAACAAATAATTCGCCAAAATAAGTGTGATTTTGAACAATATTCATTCAACGGCAAACGCTACTCTCTTTCCAAAGTCAAAACCGTAGGCAAAGAAAAAATCAAAACACCGTATTTTGAAGGGAAAGCCCTTAAATGCCAATATCAGCTTGAAGTTCTCGACGACGCCGATGCCGGATTTATGCTCCAAAAAGACGAGCCGATATATTTCTGGGTTTTGCGTGATAAACAAACCGATTTACCTTTTATCGCCCGTATTTTGGTTGAATCGACACCATTTGGCGAGTTGGAAGCATTAACAACAAAAATTGAGGTCAAAAAATAATGAAAAAAGCCGAATTACTTTTACCGGCAGGTTCGCTGGTCAAACTCAAAACCGCCATTTTGTATGGCGCAGATGCCGTTTATGCCGGCACGCCGGATATGAGCTTGCGTACCCAGTCTAAATTTACGCTGGAAGACTTAAAAGAAGGTATAGATTTTGTGCACTCAATGGGTAAAAAAATCTACTTAACGCTTAATCTATATATCCATAACGAAGAGGCCGAAAAACTGCCGCAATTTGTGCAAACTTTGCGTGAACTGCAACCGGACGGCGTTTTGGTGGCCGACCCCGGCGTTTTTTACTACCTGCAACAACATGCGCCGGAGCTGAAACGTTTTGTTTCCACCCAAGCCAATATTTGCTCGGGACAAACGGTTAAGTTTTGGCAGTCGATGGGCGCCAGCCTGTGCGTTTTGGGGCGCGAAGTTACCTTTGCCGAAATGGAGCAAATCCGTAAGCAATGTCCGGATATTTTACTCGAATGTTTTATTCATGGTGCTATGTGTATGTCATATTCCGGTCGTTGCCTAATTTCTAACTTTATGGCTGACCGTAGTGCCAACAAAGGCAAATGCGCGCATTGCTGCCGCTGGCACTACAAAATGCACCTCAAACTCAAAGACGGCACAATCAAAGAAATAGAAATTAACCAAGACAACGCCAAAGCATTC
>OMQE01000136.1 GCA_900313155.1 uncultured Rhodospirillaceae bacterium
AGAAACGACTTTAGCAGAATTTGTGTTGACCGATACGGTGCTTTTTTGGAGCAATAAACCCGAAATAAAAGCCCTGCAAAAAGAACAGTGGCAACCGGTTTTAGATTGGTTGGCACAAAAATTCGGCTGGCATTTTTGCACCACCGAAGATTTTTGCCTGCCTCAAGAAAATGAGCATAACGGAGAACTTTTTGCCGGCTATTTAAAAACACTGTCTTTAAAAAAAATAACCGCTCTTTATTTGGCGGCAACAAATATGAAATCTCCGCTTTTGGCTGTGGCAATGATTGAAAATAAGCTTTCGGCGCAACAAGCCTTCGGTTTGGCTTTTTTAGAGGAGTTGTATCAGTCGCAAGAATGGGGACAAGATGCGGCGGCTGAAAATCTGCGCCAAAAAATATTTGCTGACTTGGGGGCCATCGAGGAATATTTGCATGGAAAAATGTGTGCTTGTTAAAGGACGTGTTCAAGGCGTTGGCTTTCGCTATTGGGTGTTGCGTCAAGCGGCTGCCATCGGCGGTCTTGACGGCTATGCACTCAATTTAGAAAATGGTGATGTGGCTGTGCTGATGCGCGGTGATGAAAACAAAGTAAATGCCTTACAAATTTTGCTCCAAAAAGGTCCGCTTTTCGCAAGGGTAGATTCATTAACCGAAGCACCGGAATACAAAGCCTACTTTCCTCCGATTACGAATGGTGTATTTAAACGAATATAAAAACCGCCGGTTGGTGTGCCCGGCGGCGAAGTCATCGGTTCTGCAAAGCTAGTTTGCTTCCATATGTTTTTCAGGCTCATTGCCTTTTGGCGCAAATTTTTCGCCGTGTTGATTAAGGGCAATTTTTTTGAATTTTTGCTTTTCAATTTGCGTTTTGGGAATAAAGACCGTTAAAATGCCGTTTTTAAAATCGGCTTTAACCTTGTCAAAATCCAAATCCCAAGGCAGTGGAACAGTTCGTTTGAATGTGCCGTATGAAATTTCGGAAAAATAGGCGTCTTTATCTTCGTGCTCAAAGGTGTTTTTCTTTTCGCCACTGAGCGATAAGTAGCCATCGGACGAAATTTGCACGTCCAAATCTTTTTCTTCTATTCCCGGTAGCTCTGCCGTTAGTTTCACTGCATCTTTGGTTTCGGCAATTTGCAATTTCGGTTCCCATTCCGTTGCCGAGGTTATGCTTTCTGAAGAGCCGGTCGGCATGTCCATATAGTTCCAAAAATAGTTCATCAGCGTACTGAATTCGTTATGCCGATTATGAGTTCCTAAATCTTGGGAAAGCGAACGTCCGCCACCCGCAGAATGGATACTTTTCATCTTTGTTCTCCCTATTTTTTAGAAGAAGCCGACTTTTTGCTGCTTGAGCTGCTTTCGCCCTTTTCGCGAGAAGAAGCGCTGCTGCAATCACAATTTTTTGAACTACCGGATTCACCGGCTGATTTTGCTGACATTTTTTCTGTAGATTTCATATTTAATCTCCTTTGAAACGGTTAATGTTTATATAAAGCTCATTGTTGCAACAATTCACGCTAAAAAGATATGCTCCCGCGTGCAAAATATAAGCTGAACAATGGTTTATTAAAACTTTGAGATAAACACTTGCATTGGGCACAAAATTTTCCTAAATTATAAAAAAGAGGGAAACGTATGAAAAAATATTTTTGTTTTTATTGCCAACAAGAAGTTTTACCGTATCGCTTGTTTAAATGGCGTTTTTGCCCGCATTGTAAACGGCTGATAACCGATAATGGCGATGGTTTTTATCGAATATGCGATAATTGTGGTGCCAATATGCCAACCGATGCATCTCGTTGCCCGAAATGCGGAACAGCAACCGGCTTGCCTGAAAAAACATCTTCTGCCTTGCAAGGAGATGTTAACGTCTGGCTCGGCTGGTTGATGCGTATTGGTCTGGTAATTTTAAGCCTTGTCCTTTCAGTAGGAATTTTATATGTTTCGTTTTATTTGATATTTGCTATTTTCGTTATCGGTTTGGCTTTTTATTTATTTAATTTATTCTTACCCAAACGCTGAAACGCATTATTGCAATTTCGCGCTTTAACGATAACATACCTTATCCAAACATTATACCTAAAGTTGTTTCAACTGCTCTGCAATTGCTTCAGAAAGCAGATGTACGGCGGCATTTTGCGCTTTAACAACATCTTCCGTTGTTCGTCCGTTCATCGGTACTTCAAACTTTTTCTGTCCGCGCTTAACCACATTTCCCGAAGCATTGGCTATGTTCCACCATGCGCTCAAAACAACCTTATCGCCAACATAAGCCGCCATCTGGTTAATTTCGATATTGACACTATAATTCAAATTACCGCTGTCAAAATAAGTACGTTTAACAAACGCATTCGGCAAATAGACCATCAAATCATTAGTCACCGTATTTTGCAACACTTCAGGAAAAGCCTCGCCCCAACGGTTAAACTCATCAATTTTGACTTCGCCGCTGTCTTTTTCATAAGCTACAATTTGTGAGCGATCCAATAAATCAGGCACTTTTACCCGTGCCACTGCCACACTGATTTTACGATTAGATAATGGGGTTAGTCCCTCACTGTTCATCATATAAAATGTTGAATTTGGTGTGCGCCAACTGCAGGCACAAATCACTAAAAACAATCCTAAAAACAGTTTTTTCATCTTACTTTTCCTTTCCCATTAACAGCGCTTCCGGATGACGTTCCAAATAGTCAGTCAAATTTTTAATAGAACGACTGGTCTTACTGATTTCTTCCATTGCGGTATTAAACCCTTGCATAGATTTAGAGGCTTCGCCGCTCTTTTTATCCAATGCCTTGTCTACTTTTTGCGTCACCTGCGCCATATTTTTCAAAATTTGCGGCAGATTTTCTTCTAAATCTTGAATAATATTTCCTAAACGCGATAATGTTTCTCTCAGTGGCACTTCTTCCAAATCTTGTGACAACATAGCAAAAGAAGAAAGCTCTGTCGGAATTTCCCAATATTTACCGGTGCCATGCAACACAGCTGGTGTTTTTGCGTCCATCACCAGTTCAATCATCAGTTGACCGGTTAAATAATTTGCCGAAATAAGCCGTGCTCGCAAACCTTTGTCAATCAGGTTATCAAACACTTGCCTTTCGTCTAACTCAGAACTGTCAATTATATCCATATTATCTTCAAGACTAAATAATACTAAAACCGGTGTTTTAAATGTGCCTTCTTTCAAATTCGCCAACAAACTGATATCAGCTACTTTGCCAACTTCTACTCCCTTGAAAACCACCGACGAACCAACGCTCAAGCCTCGTATGGATTCTTCAAAATACATCACCACTAAATCATCTTCGTTTGTCGTAAATCTCTGGGAGGCATATTTCAAAACAACACCTGCCAAAGCCGCCAACCCAATAATGACAAACAGTCCGACCATTTTATACGTTTTCTTTTGTTGCATTTTATTTTTTTTCTCCTCGTGTTAAAAACTCATATACCGTTTTGTTTGGTGGATTTTTCAAGAGTTCTTTCGGATCACCCCGTGCCAAAATAGTTTTACTTGCCGCATCTAAAAAAATGGAATTATTGCCAATGGCAAAAATAGATGCCAATTCATGCGTAACCACCACAATAGTCGTACCTAAACTGCGATTAAGTTCAATAATCAGCTCATCCAAATTATGCGAGCTAATCGGGTCCAAACCGGCCGAAGGCTCGTCAAAATATACAATATCCGGATCTAACGCCAAAGCTCGTGCCAAACCGGCACGTTTTTTCATGCCGCCGCTGATTTCGGAAGGATAAAAATCATCAAAACCTTTCAGTCCGACAAGCGCCAGTTTCAACCCTGCCAACTCTCGCATTGTTGCCGGTGAATAGTCGGAATATTGTTGCATTGGCAACATAATATTCTCGGCCAATGTCATAGAGCTGAACAGTGCGCCGCTCTGATACAAAATGCCCGATTTTTCCCTTATTTTTTGCACGTCTCTCGGCTTACCGTTTATCATATCAACATCGTTAATAACAACTTCGCCTTTAAGCGGCGGCAATAATCCGGTCAAAACCCGTAACATACTGCTTTTGCCACAACCGCTGCCGCCCATAATGATAAAAATGTCACCTTTGTTGACCTGATAATCGGCATCGTGCAACAACACATAATCGCCGTATCCGACCGATAAGCCTTTAACATTTATCGCCACCGTTTTACTCATATGCCAACCTCCTGACATATTACCGTAATAATACCGGTTACCACAATCATCCAAACAATGGCATAAACAACCGAACGCGTGGTTGCCACACCAACACTGTCAGCATCGCGACCGCAATTTAGCCCACTGTAACAACCGCACAAAGCAATAATTATACCAAAGCAAAAGCCATGAAAAATACCGACCAAAAAGTTATTTAGTGTAAAGGCATTAAAAGCATATTTCCAATATTCCTGATACGGAAGCCCCATCAGAAAAACACCGACAAACGCACCGCCAACCATCCCCATAAAATCGGCAAGCATTGTCAAAATCGGCATTGCTAAAATTAACGCCAAAAGACGCGGCATCACCAAAAAATCTATCTGCGAAAGCCCCATGGTCTGCAAAGCATCAAGTTCTTCGTTGACCTGCATGGTGCCAATCGTTGCCGCATAAGCCGAACCAGTGCGGCCGGCCATGATTATTCCCACCATAATGGCGCCCATAATCCGGCACATACCAACAGTAACCAAGCTTGCCACATATATTTGCGCACCGAATGTTTGCAGTTGCACCGCCCCCACAAATGCCAAAATCAACCCCACCAAAAAGCTGATGAGCGAAACAATTGCCAACGCCTTTGGACCGCAGTCCTCCAATGCCGCACAAAAATCAGTCCCGCGCATAATTGACCGAAAGCTCAAAAAGCGCCCTAACCCCAATGTTATTGCGCCTAAAAAATTCAAAAAACCGCTCACAGCACGATATAGTCCTATTGTGACACTGCCGATTATTTCAAGCAAACCGCCGATGCTTGAGCTCTTATGCTCCGGTTTACGGTCCACTTCAAACGCCATATTTACCAAGTCTTGAAGATTTTGCGGCAGTTTGGATAAATCTACCTCAATACCTTTATTTTTAGCGATTCGCACCACCTCATAAACCAGCAGAATCAGAGAAGAATCCCAAGCTTTCAAACCATCGGGCATAAAAACGATTTTAAGGACCTCGGCTTGTGCCGGCTCATTGATTTTTTGCAAATCCTTTTCAACATTATAAGTCAAAACATCACCGGAAAGAGTGATATATATCACCCCATTTTTAGAAAAAAACTCCACCGGATTATTTGTCTGACTTGTGTGCATTTTCCAAAGCCTCGCCCAGTTCTTCCACTTCTAATTCATCCAAGTCCTCAGATGCCACGGCATAACTACCGTTAAACCAACGCCCTAAATCAACATCGGCACAACGCTTGGAACAAAACGGTTCATAGGTTGTGTCGGTATATATTTTTTTGCAAATCGGGCATTTATGTGTCACAATAACTTCGCTCACGGCTCTACCCTTCCGGTTCCGCTGCAAGTTGGACACTCAACAGTATATAAATCACGCAAAGTCGGCCGACGGCGTTGACGCAAAATTTCAATATTTCCGCCGCGGCTCAACCCTAGAACACGACTATGCGCTGCATCATCAGCTAATTCTTCTTCCAAAACATCTATCACCGCCTTCATAAAGCGATATTCTGATGAACCGGCAAAATCAACCACAATCTTCCCTGCTAAATTACGCAACCGAATTTGACGGGCAATTTCTTTGGCGGCTTCCAAATTCAAGGCATCAACCTCTCCGCCGCCATGCACGCCGCCGCTGTCAACATCTATGGCGACACAAGCACGGGTTTCTTCAATATGCAGAGCACCGCTGTGCTTGAGCTTAACTGTTCGATTTAAAGCTTCGACAATGGCATCGTCAACACCATATTCCTCAAAGCCTTCACGCTGCAAAGTGACTGTGCCGGCAAAAACATTTTTAACTTCTTCGGCCAAATTCGGCGAATCTACCACCACTTCGCGCAAGCTGTCATGATAGCGTCGCACATATTCCAAAAGCGGACTTTCTTTAGCAAAAAGCAGCGCCGGAGCGCTCATTGTGCGAGCTTTTTTGCGAATATTTTCATAAATTTCGCGCAAATGTTTCATCTCGTCAATAATTTCTTGCTCGCTTGCTTCGACAGCAATAGTGCGTAAAATCCACCCTTCTTGCCCCACGCAATTTTCTCTGACCAAATGCTGATATTTTTCCGCCTTGACCACATCTTCAATTTTTCGTGAATATTCCACATCATATTTGAACGGACAATACACCAAATTAACGCCCACAAGCTGAACATTGCGCACTACTTTAGCGCCTTTTTCGGCACGCTTTTCTTGCGCCACCTGCACCACCACGCTTTGCCCTTCGCTCATATTGGCCTCTTTCAGTGCCGGCTCATAAGAATTCAAAAACGCTTCCATTCCATCGCCGATTTCTACCATAAAACCGAATTTATCGTGCGCTAAATTTATTTTTTTAACAATACGTCCTAAATATACATTACCTTCCACCGCGCGGTTTTCATTATAAATATCAATTTCCGCCAAACCGTCGGCGTCAAAAACGGCAATACCGAAAGACGATTCGTTATGGTCATAGACGATTTTTTCTGCCTTCATTTAAATTCCCTCCCCTTTTAATATATTCAATGTATCATAAAGCGGCAAGCCCACCACGCCGGAATATGAACCAACCATCCGTTTAACATAACCGGCAAGTCTGCCTTCTATTTTATAACCGCACACACCTTGCCATTCGCCGCTTGTCACATAGTCTTCAATTTCTTGCAGTGTTAAAACTTTCATCGTAATTTTGGTGCTAACGGTGCGTTGCGAAATTTTGCCTTGTTTGTTAATTAAGCAAACCGAACTGATTACCCGATGTGTTTTACCGGAAAGCATTTGCATCACCTTGCGTTGTTGCTCGGCATTTTTGGATTTATGCAATATTGTTCGCCCAACCACAACAACCGTATCGCAAGCCAACACATTTTCGTCCTTGCGAAGTTCTGCAACATGTTTTGCCTTGCTTAAAGCCATACGCCGCACATAAGGCAAGGCTTTTTCATAAGGCAGGCAATCTTCACAAATATCAGCGGGCAAAATCTCTTTCGGCTCGTAGCAAACTTGCCGCAACAAGGCAATTCGTTGCGGCGAACCAGAGGCCAAAATATAATCTTTTGACATCATCATACAAACAGCCTAAGCTTCGTCATCAAAAGTTTTTTCCATACGCTCATGGCGTTCTTGCGCTTCAATTGAAAGCGTAGCCACCGGCCGAGCTTCCAAACGTTCAAGACCAATCGGCTCGCCTGTTTCTTCGCAATAACCGTAAGAGCCGTCTTCAATTCGGTCTAAAGCCTCGTCAATTTTGTTAATCAATTTACGAATGCGATCTTTGGTGCGCAAATCGAGTGCTTTATCTGTTTCCAGAGAAGCGCGGTCAATTTCGTCCGGTTGGCTCAACCCGCCTTGGCGCAAATCTTCTAACGTGTCAACCGACTGCGAAACAATAGATTTTTTCCAGTTAATCAGCTTCTGGCGAAAATATTCCAGTTGCATTTCATTCATATATTCTTCATCTGCCGAAGGTTTATAGTCCGGTGGTAAAACAATAGATGTAGTCATAACTTTATCTCCTATATTAAAAATATTTTCATAATTTTAACAACAAATATCCGTAACTTCAAGATATATATGTTAAACTGCCAAAAAATTGTTAATTAAACACCCACATAATTGTGTTGCCGTTGTTGTCTTTACACTGTCCGTCATCTTGAGTTGCGTCGGTACCGGCAACGGCCGAACGCTTAACCGGCAAAACGCATGTGTTACCCGAACACCCCGAAGCTCCCCCGCCGGATGTATATGCCGGCCAATACCATCCTGCCCCACTACTGCCATTAATGATAATGGCGTATAAGTCAGAATATTTGTTGCTAAGCCAATCTTTAACAGCCAATTCAATACATTGAGTGCGATTCAAATTGTAAAATGTGATATAAAACTTGTTTTGATAAGTATCGTTAATGCCACTAACATCATCTGTTGCCGGAATACCTACCTTGACTTCCCCACCATAGGCATGGAAAATTTTGCGTCCCTTTACCCGAAAAGAAGACGGAATCATTTTCAGTCCTTCTGCTTTTTGCGTGGCAGATGCACCACCGGTTCCGTTAATCATATCAACGATAAGCGTATAATCTTCTTCAATGGCGCCCGCCTTGCTGATAACATCGGCAAACTCGCCAATTTGCAAACTGGCTTTGCTCGTCTTATAGTCATTAAAAGCGTTGGTAATTAAATGACCAATACTCACCATCAGGGTTATCACCACGGCAATATACCCCATCATCTCTATCATTGAGCGCCCGCGCTGTTCGTCTTTGTAGCTTTTCATACTTAAAACCTTTATATTAACCTTCGTTTCAGTGTAGCACAAAATCGGCTTATTCACAACAAATTATTATCAATTTACTTTTTTTAATAAATCATTTATGCTAAAGCCAATTTTCGTTTTTTAGGAGATGATATATGAAAAAGATTACCTTTTTTTTAACGTCGGTTATGTGTGCAGGCTTTGCCGCAAATGCCCATGCCGATTCGTATAATTATCGACCGTATGTGGGCGTTGACTATATTTATAATCACACCAAAGCAAACGGCTTTTCGCCGCGTTATTCGGTAGGCGGTTTGCATATTGGTTCAACATACAGCCCATATTTTGCCACCGAGCTTTTTTACAACATCAGCGACACCGATAAACGTCACCCGCAAGGGCAAAAAATTAAAACCTCATATCGGGCATACGGACTTGACCTACTCGCCAAATTGCCTTTGGGGTGTGAAAAAAGATTTTCCCTTCTTGCCACAACAGGTGTGGGAGAATATATCTTCAAACAACGTAATTTCCCGCAAAAACGCCATAATGAACACGGCTGGGGGTATCGATTCGGAGGCGGTATTCAATATGCGTGGACACCTGCTTGGCAAACACGTTTGATGGCGCGATATGTTGGGTTTGACCAAGTCAGCGGCTATAATCATGACATGGAATACAGTTTAGGTGTGGAATATCATTTTTAAAAAAGGAATAAGCAAATGATTAAAAAATTGATTGTTATTATATGTATGTTGGCTTTGCTTGGGTTTAGTATCTATTTAATTACTCAAACAAAAGACGCCGATCGCACCATGGTGGAAGAAAGTGTGGTAGAAGTGGAAATGCCGAAACTGCCGGAACAGCTCTTCAGTTTTGATAAAGATTCGCTTGATGAAAATTGTGTGGAAAAAGAAGATATTTTTTGCGCAATTGAAACGGCGGTCAAATGCACCATCAATCCGGAATTTGCCGCTTGCGCAAAAGCCGACTTACCAAAGTTTATTTTTATGAACGAGCCGGGGTTAGACCGCCCGACCGAGATGAACTATAAAATTGTTGATAAAAAAATTCTTGGCAACGGCACAACCGAAATTTATACCGAGAGCAATTGTAACGGTAATTGGTTCGGCTTGTGTCAGGGCACCATTATCTATGTGCTTGCGCAAAAACCGGAAAACAAGTGGTATGTAAAAGATATTTACGGCATTGAATAACCGGTTTTGAGTAAAAAAATAAAGGCGTTCCCCGTTATGGAGAGCGCCTTTATTTTTAGAAGTTCAGTGGTTTGCGTTTGCCGGTCCGGTTAAACGAACGGGCTTTGGCAACCACTCGGCTAAAGAGCCGCTTTTTCTTAGAAGGACGCGAAGACGGACGCGAACTCGGTCGTTCTTCTTCCTCCTCATTTTTCACCACCACCATCTCAATTCTGCGTCCGAGCAGACCTTCGCGATTAGTGGGCATTTCGGTTAACGGTTGCGGCTGCGGTAAAAGCATTGCCACAATCCAAACAAGAACATTCAGCATAGGCTATCTGGATTAAAGTCTGTGCAATACACGCATCGCTGCCGTAACAATCGGTCCATTGATGGAGAGCCGCTTGCGCAAGCTCTTCTTGACCTCCTTGAGAGGGGCATAGCGGGCAAAACCGTTAAGCGTATCCTTCTTGCCATAGGTTACACCATCGATGGTGAAGCGACCATCAGTAATCTTGGAGGCAGAGATCACATCTTCGTTGGCAAAGATTCGTGCCTCGCCGGTCTTGATGTTGACAATAGCTTTCACCGGACCGGCCTGCTTGACGAAGGCGTAGAATGGCTCACTGTTGGTTGCTATCGTCTCCCCGAAGCTCAGCTTCTTCGAGCGCTTGCGTGCGGCCTGCAGAACCACCACCTTGCGCAGATGAATTGTCTCTTCCACAGCCACATCGACCAGCGCCGCCAGCAACTTACCTTCATCGGAAGCCTTGTGAGAGGACTGGATATCCTCC
>OMQE01000012.1 GCA_900313155.1 uncultured Rhodospirillaceae bacterium
ACTGTTCATCAAAGCTCGATTTATTTTTGATATTTTCCATATTAGCGCGTTGCACTTCTTCTTTGAATGATTGCATTTGTTCGCGAAACGGTGTTAGTAGGGCATTGAGGGCAGTTGACTGGGCAACATTAACCTGTTGCGATTGTTGACGCAAAATTTCAGCCGATATATCACGGAACTTTACAGCCATTTCTTTTTTGCTTTGTTCCATATAGGCAATTTTATCTTCAGTAAATTGATGCAGATTTTTGATTTCGGTATTAAGACGTGTGTTTTCAGCCGTTAAGCCGCTATTGACTTCTATAATTTGCGCATTTTGCACGTTCAAGTCGTTTATTTGCTTTTGTTGGGCAGACAAAAGCATTTTTTTACCGCTGTTCTTGATGTATAAGGCAATAATCGTCACCGAAAGCAAGAAAATTATTCCGCTAAAACCGGCAACAATATATAAAAAAATCGGCATATTTATCAGTTCGTTTATCATTTTTTATCACCCAAAAATTTATCTATTGTTTGTGCTATTATGGTAACTTTTTGTGTATCTTCCATGGTTTCATCAACCAAAAAAGTATGCCAACCGCGATTTTGTGCCGGAATTAAATTTTTTTCGTTATCATCAAAAAACAGAATGTTCTGTGGCAAAATATTTGTGTCTTTTTCCACAAAACGATAAATTTGCTCGTCAGGTTTAATCATTCCAAGCTCAAACGAGAGCCACACATAGTCAAATGCCGAAATCGGCAATTGTGCCGTTAAAGCCGGAACAGCCGGAATTTCTGTGTTTGAAAGAAGCCCCACACAACAACGATTATCATAAATCAGTTGGCGGATGTATTCAGCAATCGGCTTGTGCATCGGGGCATTTTTGATGGCACTGTCCATAGCCAAACGTAAGCGACGCACGGTGTCGGAATTTGCATCAACACCAAACTCTTTTAAAATAGTCAAAAAATTATTATTTATGATTTGCGGGTCTTTGGTAAGCATATTAAAGTGCCAAAGCTTCCACCAACTGTCAATATCTGAAAGTTCAATATTAACGCCGGCCTGACAAAGCGCCTGATGCCAAATTTTAATCATGGCATCTGTGTTTTGCAGGTCAAAAACAATGCCGCCCCAATCAAAAACCACCAATTTTTTATTTTGTTGTGCTAAATTCATCTATGTTGCCTCATTTCATTTGCGCATGATAGAGAGCGCCGTATATGCTGTCGGTATTGTTAATTAAGGCTTCGTGCGTGCCGGTTTCGGCAATTTTGCCGTTGTTAATCACCACAATTTTGTCGGCATGGCGAACGGTTGATAAGCGGTGAGCAATAACAATTACGGTTCGGTCAGCCATTAGGTTATCAATAGCTTTTTGAACTTCTGCTTCCGATTTATTATCCAGTGCCGAGGTTGCCTCGTCCAAAATAACAATCGGAGCATTTTTCAAAAACGCGCGCGCAATGGCAATACGCTGTTTTTGTCCGCCGCTTAAAAGCACGCCGCGTTCGCCGATTTGTGTATCTAATCCTTCAGGCAAATCTTTCAAGAAGGCATCAACATAGGCAGCCTGAACTGCTTGTTGCAATTCTTCTTCGGAAGCGTCTTTTTTACCGAGCATAATGTTTTCTCGAATAGTTCCGGCAAAAAGGTAGTTGTCTTGAAAAACAACCGACATTTGTTCACGGAGCGAATGAAGTGTATAGTGGCGGATATCTTGACCGTTGATGCGAATTTGCCCTTCTGTTACATCATAAAAGCGTGGCAACAGGCTGACAAATGTGCTTTTGCCGCCACCGGAATTACCCACCAAAGCCACTGTTTCGCCTTTATTGATTTTAAGATTGATATTTTCAAGCACCGGTTTGCCTTCCACATAAGCAAAACCAACGTGGTCATATTCAATGGTTCCGTCAATATTTTTCAGCTCAAGCGCATCATCAGCATCTTTAATTTGCGGAATAGTGTTCAACAGTTCAAACACTCTTTCCATAGCCATAAGGGCAATTTGCACGTTGTTAAAGCTGTTACCAATACCTTTAATCGGGTTATAGAGCAAAATTAATGCTGCAACAAAAGAAACAAAGTTTCCGGCCGTAATTTGATGAGATAAAATCAGCCAACTACCTACCCAAATAACCAGCGCAATTCCGAGCGAAACAACAAAATGCATCAGCGGAGAAAGCATACCTGTTCGTTGCACCATTTTCATACCAAGGCGAAAAGTTTGGTGTAACGTGTTGCCAAAACGCTCGTCTTGATAGTTATATAAATTGTAAGAAGAAATAACGCGGTTGCCGCCAAAAGATTCGTTATAGTGGGTAATTACTTCGGCATTGGTGAAAACCGTTTGTTTATTGATATCTTTAATACGTTTACGGACTTTGGTGAGCGGAAACAAGGCGCCAAACAGCACAATAACGGCAATAATGGCTAACTGCCAAGAGTTATAAAACAAAACGCCAATCAGCGCTATTGACGAATAAAAACGAGTAGAAAATTGTTTTAAGTTATTAAGTAATCCCGCGCAGGCATCATCAACATCTTTATTAAAACGCATCACCACGTTACCGGAAGTATTGGCATCAAAATAAGCGGTATCATAGCTGAGCAGTTTATCAAACAGGCGGATTTTGACATCACTGGCAATTCGGTTGCCGACCCATGTGTTGGTGTAGTTGGAAGTGAAGGTGAGGGCACCTTGCAGGGCACTGAACAGCACAATAGCTGCCGGAATCCACCATGTGTTTTCGTTTTTTTCAATCATCATCACGTCCATATACGGCTTAAGCGCCCACGCAATGACGGCGTCAAGCGCACCAACCGGAATGGTTATCAGCATGGCAAGAAGTGCCATACCCCAATAAGGACGGACAAACGGCCACATTTGCCTATAATCGGCAATAAATGGAGTATTTATTATTTTTTTTATCAGTTTTTTGAACATTTTTATCCTTCTAAATTGCTTGTATGATATCGCAAAAAACAAAAATGTCCAGTATGCCGCGAAAGATATAAACGGAATTTTCTTTTTTACTTACCTTTATTATTGACAAAAGTTGTTTTTTGCGCTAAAATTTAAGAAAAACAGTGGTTGATTCTTCAAGGATATGAAAAATGGCTGAAGACAGATTGGAAAAGGCGATTGCAGGACAAACAAATCCTGAATTTGCCGCGGTTATGGTAGAAGATTTGGAAAAAAATTATGAGCAACTCAAAACAACTGCCAAAATAAGAGAATGCTTGGCTGAAGTTATAGAAAATAATCCTAAAAGCGCCCTTTTGCTGGTTAATATTGTGGGGGTTAAAGAAAAAATGGCTGCATCCGGACAGGATAGTTTTGAGCATAAATATTTGTATAATCAAATAGAAGATGTTATACAGAGAACTTTACCGACTATCTTACGTATGGCTGATAAGGCCAGAACTGCACAAGATGTCGTTATGGATAAAATTATGTCACAAGGTATTATGGATCCTATGGATATCCCGGAAGGTAGTGCTATGATGCTTGATGATAAAGGCTATGGATATGCCTTAATGTTAGTTGATAATGAATCGGAATTATCTCCAAATAAAACGCCGAAAGAAGTTTATTTTGAATTAAAGGAAAAATGTGCACATCCGAAAGAAGTTCAGGATTTTTTGCAAAATGTTCATGATAGTGGCAGAGCGGCCGCTTTGGCGATGAAATTGTTTGATGAAAATACTACCGTAAGAGAAGAAGCCGGAAATGCAAAAGCAGCTCAATTATGTTCAGATTTTCCGAGAATTGCGCTAGTTGCCATTATTCAGGGAGGTGAAGATATTAATAGTCCTGAAAAATTAGAAGAAGCCATCAATCGTTCGGAAAATGTTCATATGGGAAGAGAGTTGGATTTGCAGTATTATGCAGATACAGAACAGTATAATAAACCGGTAGACGGACGGTATGAAACGAAAATTAAGGACAACATTGATGATAGATATGCTCAAGTTATGCGTGAGCGTGTTACCAGTTTATCGCGTTAAAAGAGGGAAGACAATATGGCTAAAGAAACACCTATTTTCAGAGATATTAAAACTTGGCTTGATATGATGTGCAAAACCTATACTTTGCAAGAAGTGCAAATGTTTGGTCGCTTGGGTTTTGATATAACGCATTCCGAAACTTTTGCAAAGCGTTATATGGATCAGCTGATGAAAGAACGTGATAAAATTAACGAAAACGGCGGTGATAAGGTTGCTTTTGCTGAATTAAATGAGCGGATTTATGGTCAGGTGATGGCCGATATTAAAGCTTCACCGGAGTGGATACGTGATGCCGCAAAGCCGGAAAATCAGGCGCAAATGGTGAAGATGACGCCTTTACAACAACGATTGGTAAAGCTTTACCAAAAGTCGCAAGGCAATCAAGCGCAAATTATCGGCTTAAACAAAAACGAAAAAGGTCCTAAAATTTAGGACCTTTTCCTATAACAGCTCTTAATTACATTCTCGATTGTTAACGGTAATTTCCACCGTGTAGGTGAGGGTGGTTTTATCGTTTTTTGCCACCGGAATTTGCCATTGTTTGGTTGTGGCATTTTTATCGGTGCTTTTAATACTTTCTTTAATGATTTTAGCGTCATGGCGGAAATTCTGACTGATAATAACCGTATTGTCATTATCTTCAGCGTTATTGACGGTAATTTCGGCATCATAAGTGCGACGTGTTTTGATATTTGCGCACTTATTTTGCATTTGCCGGCTAACTTCCTTTTCACTTATTTTTTTAGTCTTACCGCTAATTGAAATATTAAACGCATCACCAAGGCGCAGGCGTAATGTGTCTTCTTTGGCGGTGTTGGCAATATGGTTGGAACCGATAAATTGTAAATTGCCGTTTTTATCGTTTTCATAAAAACGTATAATGCCGCTTGGCAGTGAAATACCTAAATTTGATTCTGATTTATTTTCAATAACATAGGTAATTTCCGGATGAAATTTTTCAAATTCGTCACCATTGGTATCAAAATAAAACGGGGCATTGAGCGTAAATTCTTTTTTATACGCCACATCTTGCTTTTCAATCAGGGCAATTTGTTTGGTTTGGTGATTAGCAATAGAGGTTGTCGTCGGTAGTGTATAAAGCTCGTAGCTGTTGATGCTTTCCGGCTCAATTGAAGCTGTTTCAGCCGCATCATATACCGCATTGGCTTTCATCAGCATCATTCCTCTTGCCATACGCGGCATAGCCTGACGCACCACGTTTACATCACCGGCAATCAGTTGAATTTTGGCATTTTCGTAATCAATACCGGATTCGTTGTTAATTGTGACCCAACCGGTTAAATTCAGGCTGTTTTCGTTGTTAACGTTAGCCACATAGTCGGTTTTCCAGCTCAAACCGTCGGTCAAATAGGCTAAACGCAGATTTTTAGCGCCACCGCTGTTGGTATTGAGTTTGGCGGTTAAGGTTGGTTTGTTGCTCAAACCGGCTGGAATATCATTAAACACCACTCTTCCGCCGAAGTTAGAATCTATGCCGTAATTAAAACGTAAAATTGGCTGTCCATCGGCGGTTCCAATAAGCTCGGCGCGTTCGTATATGTTATCACCGTTTTCCGGATTGATGCGCACGGTGTTGACTTGTTTGCCGATATTACGCTCAATAAAGTTTTGATATGATAAGAGGTTGTAATTATAGTTTTGTTCCAAAACTTTGATATTTTCACCGTAAATAATGGCTGTTTCCGGCTGAATGCGTTGAGCAACGCCATCAAAAATCACTTCGTTCACGCCGGATTTGAGCTCAGCCTGACGCATATCTTTAACCAGTGCCAAATTTTGATTATAGATACTTAAACTCAAATTGTTATTTGTGCTGGGTAAAAACAGCGGTTCGGCGTTTGCCACGCCGGTTAAAATAGTTGATATTCCAAGCCAAAACAAATATTTATTCATTAAAACCTCCTATATAAGTTTAAGATATCGTAAAATAATATAAACGGCTGCACCTTGCAAAACAAGCATGAGCCAAAACATTATTTGATAACTGCGTTTTTTGTTTTTGTGATGAAAGAATTTTTGCGCCAAAAATGCACCAATCCAACCACCGAGAAATTCCAGTGCATGTAAATGAGCTTCAGGCAAGCGCCAGTCACCGCGCTGAGCGGCGTGTTTGTCGGCACCATAGGCGCAAAAAGTTGCCACATTGATGCACACCATGTGATACACCGCAAAAATCAGCAATGCGCCTTTAGAAAAAACAGCTGTTTTGAAAAAATAGTTTTCGGTTACATAAGCGGCAGCCATCATCAACGCAAAATACAAAATAAAGAAACGATTGCGTTGCAATGGTGGAACTAATATCAAAAAAGGGGCAATTATAATCATAAACGTTATCAGCATTTTTCTTTCCTCTGTTGGGGGTAGGTTAGCAATTTTTTGTATCTGTTTCAATAAATTTTAATCTATTTTTAAAAGATTATGTGCAAAACATAAAATATATGAATCTATAAGGAGCTCTAAAGATGAAAAAATATGCAATGTTAGGCGTTGTTGCCCTGTTGTCCGGATGCCAAAATGCACCTGCGCCGCAACCGGAAAATGTGCCGAATGATCAAGTTCAGGAAGTGGTTGCTACCGGTGTGCCGTGTTCGTATTCGTGTATGCCGAATAATCCGTGTGTGCAAGTACCGGAACCAATGGTTTTAAAGCCGCGTGTGGTTGAGGTTGTCGGTCAGCCTAGCCGAAGACCATGTTGCGACAATATTTCGCCATTCGGCAGTGTGCAGACTTATGTACCTGATGCGCCGGAAATTTATGTTATTTCCGCTAACAGAACGGTTAATTCCATGCTCAAAGAAGCTGCAGCGTTTTATCAGCAAGCCGGAACAATGAAAGTATATGTTGACGGTGCTGATTTGAAGGCAGGTGACTTGCCGGGCGGGGCAGAACAAGGCACAAAAACCTTAAAAAAACGTTTTGCCGGTATCAGCAATGTTATTATAGTCGAATCGAAAAACGAAGCGGAATATGTTGTGGATAGTGCGGTTGATTGGTATGATACGGCAACAAAAACCGTTCCGGCAATCAAATATGATATGTTTTTGAAAAGCAGAGAAGGGCGCTTAATCGGCGAATGGAGCGAAATTATTCACCAAGCTGAAGGAGATAGAAGTTGGTGGTAAAATTACGTGCTTTAAGTGTTTGTTTGGCTGTTTTATTCTGTATTAGCAATGCTTATGCCGATGAAGACGTGATTATGCGTCAGGTTTTTGGTCAGGCGTGCGATGCCCGTCAGCGCGGAGATGATGCGCGTACGGCTGAAAACAGAGCCGTTGATAAGGCCGGTCTTGATGCCGTTAAAAAAGCCGGTATTATACAAGATTATGCACAAAATTTAAACGAACAGGCGCTGAATTTGATTTCGTATCGTATTATTGATGAATATTTGTTTGATAGTGAACATCAAAAAACAACGGAAGACGATAAACAAGTTTGTGTGGAAATGTCTGCTCGGCTGGAAATGACACCGGACGATTTAGTCGAATTGATTAACGAATATAAATACAGCGCCGGACCGACAGAGGTGGAAATAAAAGAAGCAGTTGAGGAAGTTCAGCAACAAATTCAATTCAAACCGCAAAATTTGAATGAAAAAAAATTGCTCTACATCAAACCGTTGAAGTTTTGGAACGGTGTTGAAACAGCTAATTATACTGATACGTTGCATGAAAGTTTTGCAAACAGTTCATATTTTTTTGTGACAGATAACCAAGATATGGCGGATTATATTTTGATGCCGTCGGTTGAAGAAGCTAAAGTTGATGCCGTGGATAGCCAGAATCGTAAAATGAAAATGGTGGTGTTGTTAGATATTATTGCAACCCATGACAATAGCTTTGATATGTTGCATGAACAGCAAAATCATTTTATTTTGTTTGCTGCAGATAAAGACGAACAAAAAATGGCAGATACATTGATTAAAAAACTTTTGGTTCGCGGCGCAACAGCTCTTTCGCCACAACTGGATAAAAAAATCGGTCAAAGCTTAGAAAGCGAAAAATTACTGGGCAAATAAAGTAAAAATTGGTATTGATAGAAAATATATAGTAAAAATAGATGGTTATATCTCAAGATTTTGCATTATCAAAACTTTTGTATTTTTTTAGCACTATCTTAAAATAAATTTAATTGATTTTTTAATTTTTCTTCTGTATCATTTGAAATGGATGCAGAAATCTGCATTTTGAGTACCTTAAAGGTGCAAGAGAGCTGTCGTAAGCTCAATATCAGTATCGGTGTTAGGATATAACATCGTCAATTTATCAGCTGTTCGTAGCGGCTGAAAATAAATATATCCCCGATTCATATTTGATATGGTCGGGGAGCTTTTGGCGAATGTCCAAGAGTCGTATGGCTATATTTGAAAAATACGACTCTAAAGGTCAAGAGAGTCATTTATACTGATATGATTTACGAACTCTCCGACCGCCTGTCAAAGGTGGTCTTATTTTTTAACGTTAAAAAAATGAACGAGGTAAATCATATGATAAAACTTTCAAAGAATGGTATTACAACCTTAAAAAAGCAGTATAAAAGTGTGTTGCTTAAATGTTTGGCAATAAACGCCGGCGTATTTATGATGACAGTGCCGGCTATGGCAACGGAAATTACGGAAGATACGGTGTTTTCTTCCGATTATGATGGGGCAATATATAATTCATCAGATATGGGTGGGCAAGGCTCTCTGTATTTTGGTGACGAATTGGTAATTTCCGATGGTGTAAACACAGCTAATGAGCATATTATTGTTGGACCGGTGCACGATTTTGAAAACGGAAATAATATTAAAATTACCGGTGGGGAAACCACATTTGTTGGGCGTTCGCTCAATACATCTTCCGGTGCAATAGAAATGTCTGGAGGCGTATTAAACTTTAATAGTTCAGATGATAGTGAAAATGATGATTTAACGCTTTGGGCGGCAAAAGATATTAAGATTAGCGGCGGAACAATAAATTTGAATGGTGAAGATGCGTCTATAGATACAATTTATGATTGGACAGATGCAGACGGTAATCCGTATCCGGCACCGGAAAATCCTGGTAACATTAATATTTCAGGCGGAACAATCAATATGAATGTGGCAAGCCAAATAGCTTCTGAGGGAGCAATAAATATTTCCGGTGGTAAATTTAATCTGCTTGATTCTAGTATATATTCTGTAAATAAAATGAATATTACTGGTGGCACTTTTGTTATGGAAAATAGTGGTTTCCAGTCAGGTAATGATAACTTTGAAGGTTCTGCTAATACCGATATGATACTTCAAAGCACCAAAATTACGGCAACAGATTCTGACATAGAATCGACACACGATATTATCATTAAAAATTCTGAAATTTCATTGGTTAGCACAAATCCTGTTTTAGATAATGAGGGGGCTGGTGTTGCATATGAAGGAAGCGGAGAAGACGAAGCGGAAACATTTGGTATTTGGGCAGATAACAATGTTTCTGTAACCAACAGCACTATTAGTGTTAAAGATAGTTATATCGCCAGTGAAAAAAATATTTTAATTGATGGAAGTGCAACAGATTTAACAATTGACCGCGGTTCGGTTAAAAGTGAAAGCGGCGATATTACAATTTCCGGTGGTAAAATTGAAGTAGAAAATAACGGTGAAATTAAGGCTCACAATGGCAAATTAAGTCTAAGTGGCGGTGAAATTACTGTAAATAATGGTGAAGTAGATGGTTTGAATGCTGATATTTCTGGTAATGTTAAAATCAACGTTGCAAATGGTTGGCTAGGGGCTGATGAAATGTTAACTATTTCCGGTGGTACGCTGAATTTGAAAGACGGTGCTCGTATTTCGACTACCGCTAAAAATACCGGTGATATTAATATTTCTGGTTCAGCAAAAATTGATTTGAGTGAATCGGAAATTCGCGGAATCGGTGG
>OMQE01000199.1 GCA_900313155.1 uncultured Rhodospirillaceae bacterium
GAGATGCAATTTGCACCTCTTTTCAATTTTTCTCACGTAAATCTCAGATAGTGAGATGATTGCGCCGTAATTTTTGAGCGCCGTGTACAAAAAGGTACACAAGCGAAAAAAATACAAGCAAGCAACCACTAGATGAGATTTACCTTGCCGCCGGCTTTTTCTACGGCGCTAATCGCTTGCTTTGAAGCAGAGTTAACAGAAATGTTAATACTGCTGGTCACAGCACCACGTGCGAGCAAACGAATACCATCCAACTTTTTAGAAATCACATTTGAAGACAATAATGTGTCAATCGTAATTTCCTTGGCATCCAACTTACCGGCATCAATAGCCTTTTGAATGGTGTCCAAATTAACCACGGCAAATGTCTTGGCAAACGGATTTTTAAAGCCATGCTTCGGCAACTGACGATAAATCGGCATTTGACCGCCTTCGAAACCCATTTTGGCACCGCCGCTACGAGCTTTTTGACCTTTGTGACCCAAGCCACAAGTTTTGCCCTTACCGGAACCGATACCGCGACCAACGCGTTTGCGATTTTTCGTTGCGCCTTCGTTATCTTTTAATTCGTTAAGTTTCATTTTATTAATTCCTCTTTTTTGGTGTTACTAGTCTTTATATAACTTTACGATTGGGGAGAAAGGCTGTGCTACGCTGTGAATTTTCGCCGCCGTGTACAAAAAAGGGTACACAAGAAGAAAATTTACAAGTATGACAACCTTTCTGCACAATCCTCTGCTATTCTTCTACGCGGACTAGGTGAGCCACCTTCTTAATCATCCCGCGAATGGACGGCGTATCCTCCAGTTCAACTGTGCGACCGGTCTTGGTCAACCCCAAACCGCGCAAGTTTTTTTCCTGAATGGCCGGACGACCAATTGTGCTACCTGTTCTGGTAACTTTAATAGTCTTCTTTGTAGCCATGGTCTATGCCTCCTCTTCTTTTGTTTCTTTAACCGTGTTTTCACGACGGCTAACGATATCGCCCACCTTTTTACCGCGTTTTGCAGCAACCATTCTCGGCGAATTGATTGATGTCAACGCATCAAAAGTAGCTTTAATCATATTATACGGGTTGTTAGAGCCTAAAGATTTTGCAACCACATCTTGCACACCCAAAACTTCGAAAACAGCACGCATCGGGCCACCGGCAATCACACCGGTACCGGCAGGAGCTGTTCTGAGCACCACTTTACCTGCGCCAAAACGACCGGTAATATCGTGATGCAAAGTTCTGCCTTCGCGCAACGGAATGCGGATAATGTTCTTTTTAGCTTCGTTGGTGGCTTTCACAACGGCCTCCGGCACTTCGGCAGCCTTACCTGTTCCGAAACCGATACGACCTTTTTGGTCACCCACAACCACCACAGCGGCAAAGCTCATGGTGCGGCCACCTTTAACCGTTTTAGCAACGCGGTTAACGTGAACCAATCTTTCAACCAGCTCTTCTTTAATTTCTTTTTTATTATGACGATCTGTAGCTTGTACCATCTTCATCTCCTAGAATTTCAAACCAGCTTCACGAGCAGCATCGGCCAAAGCTTTAACTCTGCCATGATAGATATATCCACCACGGTCAAATACAACTTCGCTAATACCCGATTTTGCAGCTCTTTCAGCAATAACTTTACCAATGAAGCCGGCGGCTTCTACCGTAGATGTTTTAGCAAGTTGACCACGAACTTCTTTATCTAATGTTGAAGCCGAAGCCACGGTTGCGCCTTTCACATCGTCAATAATTTGTGCATAGATATGCTTACCGCTACGGAACACCGACAATCTTAATTTGCCGTTTGCAGCAGCCTTCACAGCAGATCTTACACGAGCCTTTCTTCTCTCAAACAAATCTTTTGGTGTATTCATCGACTTATTCCTTATTTCTTCTTACCTTCTTTACGACGAACGGTTTCGGTCGCATACTTCACACCTTTGCCTTTATATGGCTCAGGTTTTCTGTATTTGCGCAATTCTGCCGCAACCTGACCAACAGCCTGCTTATCTGCACCAAATATCTTAATTTGTGTCGGCGATTCACAAGTAATTTTAATAGAATCCGGCGTGTTGAACACAATCTCGTGAGAATAGCCGAGCGACAAAACTAAATTTTTGCCGTCTAAACGTGCTTTATAACCCACGCCAACCAATTCCATATCTTTTGTAAAGCCTTCGCTCACACCTTTAACCATATCGTTAATGCGAGCGCGTGTCGTGCCCCAAAGAGCGCGCGACATATTGCTTTCCGACAACGGAGAGACAACAACTTTGCCATCTTCCAATTTGGTTGCCACATGGCTGTCATCGTATGTGAAACTAAGTTCACCCAATTTACCTTTTGCAACAACGGTGTTGTTATTAATGCTCAATTCTACGCCGGCAGGAACAACAACAGGATATTTACCAACTCTTGACATTGTTTCCTCCTTCCTAGAACACTTTGCACAAAACTTCACCGCCAACATTGGCTTTGCGGGCTTCATTATCGCTCATCACACCTTGCGGGGTAGAAATAATGGCAATACCCAAGCCGTTGTAGACTCTCGGCAAATCTTTCACGCTGGAATAAACGCGACGACCCGGAGTCGAAACACGGTAAATTTCCGTAATAACACCAGCACCTTCATGGTACTTCAATTCAATATGAAGCTCATCAACGCCCGGACGAACATTGCTTTTAGAATATCCGTTAATATAGCCTTCGCGTTTCAAAACTTCTAACACACTTTCACGCAAGCGAGAAGCAGGTGATACAACATCACTCTTTTTCGCTCTTTGTGCGTTTCTAATGCGTGTGAGCATATCGCCCAAAGGATCACTCATAGACATGATATC
>OMQE01000066.1 GCA_900313155.1 uncultured Rhodospirillaceae bacterium
GATAACCTCTAAGAATGGGAATATAACATGAGAATCGATAAACTTTATAAGAATGTTTTTGTGCTTTGTTTATTGACTTCCACAGCGTGGAATTTTCCGGCTTTGGCTCAACAGGTTGATCAAAACACTCAACCGGCTCCCGATATCTCACTGACGGATTATATGAGTCGCGAACAGGTAAACGATAACGCTGATACTGATACGAACAAAGTTAAGCAAGACCAACAAAAAAACGAAGAAGAAAAGGAAGAAGATTCCTCATGGCTGAAAAGCATGGCAGACAAAATTGCCGAGAAAGGTTCTCAGGTATTTTCCGGTAGCGGAAACGATAATATACAGGTAATTAAACGATCAAATGCATCGGTTTTTGATATTTCCGGCATTATGCTTCGTATGGATAAAAGTCAAGTATTTGACGCTATGCAGAAACGCGGATACAAAAAAGTTTCCGAAACCTTGGAAATCCCTAATTTCATTCGTTGGCGCTATGAAGAACAATGCCGAAATCAGGGAATTGTCGGCTATGAAAGAATTGAAAACTGTGTGATAATGCTTTCACGGAAAAATAATTATCAATATGTGCAGAAAATAAACTTCAATAATTTCAAAACTCAGGAAAGTATAGAAGTTTATTTTACCAGTAATTTTACCGGCAATAAGGTACATCGTGTTATGTATCAAACACAAGCCGCAAATATTATGGGAAGCGGAGCTAAAGCCGAATACTTGCGCAATATAAAAATATATGATTTTTGGAAAAAGATAAATCAGAAATACGGAAGTCCGGATAACCGCGAAGAAATTACCTGGGGACTTGGTGAAAATAAGCCGAGCTTGAAAGCGGCCACCGGCAGATTGGTTTTGGACGACCCGATGTTATTGGAACTTGACTATACACGGATGTCGCGTGAAGACCAAAAATTCATGAATACCGCCGTTTATACTTTTTAGGAGACTGATATGATAGAAAATAATACAGAATTGGCAGAAATGATAAGCACTCGTATCAGCCATGATTTAATCGGTAATATCGGTGCTTTATCGAGCGCTTTGGAGCTGATGAACGAAAACAACGGCGAACCCGATGCCGATGCAATGAATATTATCAAAACCGCATCGCAAACTCTTAAGGCCAGACAAACATTTTTCCGGATTGCTTTCGGCTTGGATACCAAAACCGTAAAACCGGAAGAGCTTAAGGAAATTTGTGAAAACTATCTTTCCACCGTCGGGAGTCGTTCTTATCCGCTTACTCTTCATTTGAACGGGGCATCTGCCGAATTGGCAAAGGTATTATGCTTAAGTGTGATGATAGGAGCGGAGGTTTGCATCCGCGGCGGAAATATTGATATTGCGGTAAATAAAAACAATATGGTATTAAAGGTTTCTTCGGAATATGAACTGTCAGCCCCTAAAGTAGCGGTATATCAAAATATTTTGCACGATATTCGCCCGCAGGATAACATATCTCAATATGTTCAGCTGATATATTTGCGTGAACTTTTGGGAGAAGACGTTGATATGCAAATTGAAGCGACCGCCAAAACCATGACACTTGTCATCGGGTAAAAAACGTTATGCCAAAAGAAAAACCGTTCCTTTTCAGGGGAACGGTTTTTCTTGTTATGGATCAATTAAGAGCCTCAAAAGAGCTGATGGCTATCATCTTAGCATCAGTTTTATTATAAGTAATCTTAATTTTCTTGGCTTCCCAGCGCACCTCCGGCGTAATGGATGAATAAGCATAGAAAGTCTTGCCATCCTGTCCGCTCAGGCGGAAGTAATAAGCATTACCCTCCTGCACTTTCTCCAATACCACAGCCTCAAGCGTAATTTCAGAACGCTTATTGGTTGTCTGTAATTTAGAAGCTTTAACAGCCACATTCTTGTGAAAAGAATCCACATAAGCAGCCTTAGCTTCCTCCAGAGTTTCTCCAACACCTACAACATCCTTGCTGTCAGCAGAACAGAAAGCATAATACTTTACAGTCTTATCGGCTTTGGCAATAAAGGTTGAAAAATAAGTATTCATACCCTCAATATTATAGTAGATAGGCTCTGTTAAGTACAGAACATCGTTCTTAAGCGAAAGAGATAAATCTCTGTCTCCGTCTTGGCTCTTATAGGTAATAGTCCTCAAAACTCGAATTGCTTCTTCTTCTGAAATACCATCTCTGCGGTAATATGTTGCCTCTCCTGTGCGGATGTCAATTAACATATAACCTTCGGTATCAAAAGTAGCTGTCTGAGCTTGAATACCTACATAGTAGCAACAGCCGTTTTTGGTCTGGACAATATCCATACCGCTACAAGCTTGCAAGAGTCCGTTATTGTCAGTCCAGTGAATATAGCCGTTTTTGTAATCACCCCATGTATAAAGGCGATCATAAATCAGGCTTTCGGGATATATGCGGTTCACAAATGCCGGAGCATTTTCAGGAGTGTACCACTTAATATCGCCGGTCTGAACATCAACAACGGCAACGCCTGTTACGTCTGGCGTAGAAAGACCAACCTTATGTTCCATAGTTGTTACAGGAGCAAAAGGACGACCATTCTCGTCCAATTCGATATTAAAATCGTCCAAAAGGACTGAAGCATAACCGTTCAAACGAAGATGTCTCTCCAGATTACAGCCGAAATTGGCATCAGGAGTATAAACGAGCTTAATAGGCTCATTATTTACTTCTGTGACAACAAATGACTTATCTTTGTCAGTTGCATCTACCAACACATAAGCAGGTGACCAAGGCTGAGCCTTCCATGTCCAGAATCCCTTATGTTCAAGAATACCGACATAGACCAGATGATTATCGTAGTCTATTTTCACTTCCTTACCATCAAAAGTCTTGGCGACAAAATGACCGCTGAAACTCTGCTTGGTTAAAGGACTAAGATAATAGGTATTCTTAAGGTCTCCCATCTTTGTCAGGATTACACGCTCTGCCACCTCAGGCGAAACTGTGCACATCTCCTCTACCGGAATTGGTGAGAAAACAGCGGTAGCTCCCTTGGTATCTTTCTTCACATCGACTGTGTCAACAACATTAAGCAATTGCTGCTGATATGAAGTGTGAAAGAAATCCCAAGTGTATATGCCTGAAACTACCAGCAGAGTAATACCACCCAAAGCCGTCCATAAGGCATAACGCCAAACCGGAGTGTCCATTGCATCGTCCCACTCATAGCTTCCATACTCATGCTTTAAGGTACGGAACGAAGTGAACCACAGTGTTAGAGCTGCAAACAGCAGCAGTTCTATATACACAGGCAGTGTATCGTAGCTGAATGTAGGTAGCATAAAATAGTTACCTACGTGGAACGCACCCCCCAGCACCAAAGCAGGAATAACAATTGTTGACCAACCTTTTACCGTGTTTTCCGGCTTCTTGCAGAAGAAATTGAACACTACGTAAACGGCTACCAAAATAAGAGAAAAGATTAAGTACATCATAACTCTTTATTTATTTGTGCTTTGGAAAAGGGTGCACGCGGATATCCATATCTCCATAACCCCACAATTATATACTCAATTTTAACTATAATCACTTAATTATCGCTTTTAGTCTATTCTTTTCCCTATATTTTGTCAACAAAATTCGGTAAAAAAAATAAAAAAAACAAGGCGAAGAAAATATCCTCGCCCTGCTCTTTTATTTCAGCTCTTATAAAGTCTGATTAGTTAGCTTTTTTCAAAGCTTCGCCTAAAGCATCGCCCAAAGAAGAACCGCTGGTGTTGTTTGAATATTCTTCCAAAACCTTCTTTTCTTCTTCAACTTCCAAAGCCTTAATGGACAAGCCGATCTTCACGTTTTTCTTATCAACGGAAGTAACTTTGGCTTCTACCATATCACCTTCTTTGAAGTTTTCCGGATTCTGCAAAGATTTCTCTTTAGACAGGTCAGCCTTCTTAATCATTGCGGTCAAACCGTCAACTTCAACGGTAATACCTTTGGCATCGATTTCTTTAACAACGGCTTTAACAACATCGCCTTTTTTGATGTTGGCCAAAGCCATGTTAACACTGTCTTCGGACAGTTGTTTGATACCCAAGCTGATGCGTTCTTTTTCAACATCAACATCAATGATTTTGGCTTCGATTTCCTGACCTTTGGTGTAGTCTTTAACGGCTTCTTCGCCGGACTTATCCCAAGAGATATCAGACAAGTGAATCATACCGTCGATTTCATCGGTCAAGCCGATAAACAAACCGAATTCGGTAATGTTCTTAATTTTACCGGTAATAACCGAACCGACAGCATGTTCTTCAACATAAGCAGCCCACGGATTCGGTTGGCATTGCTTGATACCCAAGCTAATACGACGCTTATCGCCATCAACTTCGAGAACTTTAACATCAACTTCTTCAGAAGTCGAAACAATTTTACCCGGATGAACGTTTTTGCGTGTCCAGCTCATTTCAGAAACGTGAACTAAACCTTCAATACCGTCTTCCAGTTCAACAAATGCACCATAATCGGTAATGTTTGTAACTTTACCTTTATAAACTTCACCAACTTTATACTTATCTGCCACAGCTTGCCATGGGTCATTTTCCAACTGTTTCATACCCAAGCTGATGCGTTGCGTGTCTTCATTAAAGCGAATAACTTGAACTTTAACGGTTTGACCAACGCTCAAAACTTCTGCCGGATGGTTAATACGTTTCCAAGAAATATCGGTCACGTGCAACAAACCGTCCACACCGCCTAAATCAATGAATGCACCATAATCGGTAATGTTTTTAACCACACCGTCTAAAATAGCACCTTCTTTAATACCGTCAATCAGTTCGGCACGAGCTTCGGCTCTGGTTTCTTCCAAAACAACACGGCGCGAAACAACAATATTACCGCGAACTTTATCCATTTTCAAAATTTGGAACGGTTGAGAAATCCCCATGAGCGGTGTAATATCTCTAATCGGGCGAATATCAATTTGAGAGCCCGGCAAGAAAGCAATAGCACCATTCAAATCAACGGTGAAACCACCCTTAACACGACCGAAAATAATACCGTTAACACGTTCGCCGGCGTTCATTGATTTTTCCAAATCAACCCAAACTTCTTCACGACGAGCTTTTTCACGAGAAAGAACGATATTACCGTCTTTATCTTCATAGCGGTCAACCAAAACTTCGACCTCATCACCGACTTTGAGTTCCGGATTTGTACCAAATTCGCGAACCGGAATATTTCCTTCCGATTTCAAACCCACATCAACCGTAACATAATCATCAGAAACTTTTACAATGGTACCTTTAACCACAGTACCCAAGATACCGTTTTCACCGAATTGTTCATTGAGTAAATCAGCAAAATTTTCGGTCATTTCCGGCATTTTAAATTCATTATTTGTCATTAAATTTTAATTTCAAAAAATTGCCAACTTTTTCTAAAGCGGACTTGTGCGATATTAACAAAAACAGTCGCCAAAAAGCGCACCCTTTTTCGCAACTGTTGTCTTTATACTCCAAAATATTTATTTTTCAAGCTTTTTTTAAAGAAAAATACTGAAAAATTTTTCTAAACTATGGTCTGCCTTCACCTCTATAATCATTAATTTGCTTAAATAGGGCAGAAGTTTGTTGCGCGGCTTCCTGAGGTGATTTTCCGCGAATTTTTTTGAATGTTATTAAATCTTCTGCACTAATTCCGTTTGTTGTTTCGTTAGTGCCTTTATTCATAAGCTTTTTTACTAAGTTACGTGCGTGGTCTAAAGTTTCTGTAACTTGTTTTTCTTTGGCCTTTTTTTCCATAATTTGGCGCTTTTCAAAAAAAGATACGAAATTTTCTAAATTACGAGGTGTTGTTAAATCGAATTTTTTAATATCATTTTCTTCTTGCCCTTTAGCATGTATACCAATGTCTACGGCTTGATAAGGTTTCAATACGGTAATATCCTCCGGCTTATGTGTTGTAATTATCAATGTTTTTCCCTGTTCTTCAAGCTTTTTAAAGTGGTTTAAAACAATATCTGTCATCCGTTTATCCAGAAGCGAAGTTGGTTCATCAAAAATCATAATCTGGGAATCTTTAATCAAGGCTTGAGCAATGCTCAAACGGGCTTTTTCGCCGGCAGAGTCTGAACTGTTTGTATCTAATCTTCGAGGTTTCATATTACCGGTCTCTTTGCCATCTTTGTCTTTTTCCGGTTCTTCTGAAACAATTTCCAGCATTTTTTTGATTTCTTCAACTTTTTTTGCATCAGCATTTGGATTTCCAAGGCGAATATATTCATCAATAGTAACCATATCAAGTTGTGGATTAGCTTCGGCAAATGCAATATTTTTATTTACTTCTGTTCGTTTTAAATCTCGATAGTCTTGTCCGGTAAAATTACCATTTTCGTTTGTTGTACCAATACGAATTGCCCCTTCGGTTACGTGGTCACCATGGTTAAGAAGTGTGATTAAGGTGCTTTTTCCGGCACCGCTGGCACCGCTTAATAAAGTTATCCCCGGACCAAAACGAATATCTTCTTTTGTATTAAATGCTGTTTTATCACCATATTCTCCATAACTCGGACTTTTTTCATCTCTATTACGAAAACGATACGCAATATTATCAATTTGCAAAACATTGGCATTAGCATTCACATTTTCATTTCCATAAACAAAGTCTTTAATTCCTTTTTTATACCTCCGAAACATTGTGGCAAAAGTTTCTTTATATTCATCAAGTCCAAGCCTAGCAGAAAATGCAGAATTCAGAGAAGCAACGGTAGTTGTAACGCCTGCAGTTAAAGCCACCGCAGGAGCAATAGCCATACCACTTGCAAAAGCAGCACCGGCTGCAACAGTTCCAGCAGCAATTTCAACCCCTTTTAAGCCTATGCCGTAAGCACTCAATGTCTTTAAGAATCGACGGCTCGGCGTAAGAACTGATTGTTGTTTTTGCTGTAAAGATGAATATGCTTGTTCATCAGCTAAAGTTTTAGCTCTCATTTGTGAATTAACTAACATTTGCCGTGTATGAGCCAAAACATCATTTCTTGCTTCTGTGATAGTATCCTTATTTTCAACTTTTTTACCTTTTAAGTGCTTCTGAATAAAATATTCTCCAACACCTGCAACAGCTGAACCTCCTAAAACGGCGGTTGCGGCAGCTGTTGTAGATATCGGTAATGCGGCTGCCGATAAACTGCCAGCGGTTAACACCGCGCCAACTCCAACACCTGTGTAGCCTATCCACTTTTTAGCATTTTGCATCATATACATTCCGGCGCATTCACCCATGCGTTGTGCATAATTTGCAATTTTTTCAGGATTAAGCATTTTTTGCTCCATTTCGGGACGAGTGTCATAATCGCGAAGAATTTTGTTTTGCATCTTAAATGAAATACGTTCATAAATATGACTTGCAACATTGTCAAATATTCCCGTGACACCAGCTCCGGCGTATTCAGAACCTAATTTACCGCCAAGCCAACCATATCCTTTAGAAGCAAATTGCGGTACAACTTTACGAACAGTATCAGCCACAGCGGCTACACCGGCTAAGCCATACATAATTGCCTTTTCTTTAGGCGAAATAACTGACTTAATAATCCTTCTGGCCTGTTCTATTTCTTCTTTGGTTAGAACAATCTTTTCTTCTTCATCCTTCTCGCTCATGTTACCCTCCGTTCGGTGGAAATTTATCTTATCAGCTATAAATCAAGTTCCGGACCTTTTTTAAACGGCATTGGTTTTATTCCTGATTTTTCAACTTCTGGTTTAACATCTGTTTCTTGCAGATTATTCTCCTTACCAAAATTCCAATTACGTATGCGCCCATATTGGTCAATATCGGTGTCTGGATTAAATTGATTGCCTTTTTTATCGTTTAAATCAGCAGATTTTTTTGCCACTTCTTCGGCTTTAGAATTTAAGAATTCCGGTGTCGGTTCTTGTGCCTGATACATTGGCTCAAAAACTTTATTCCCCTTTTTATGCTCTGCGGCAACATGCACTCGCAAAATCTCTGCCGCGCTCAAACCGGCCGCCGTTGCTTTGGTAACAATCGCATCAACTTTATCATCAGGTAGATTTTTCTCGTTTAGCTCGCCCAAAAAATCTTTTGCGCTACCAATTGTTTTTTCTTCCTCAGCCATTGTTCTTCTCCTGTATTGCACATAAAATTAAAGCCACCTATGTGGTGGTCTGGAGAGTTGAACAATCATACACTATTAAATGATCCTTTTAGCCTTTGGGACTGTTCTCTCAAGGATGCAATCCTTGGACATCCGCTAAAAGCTCCCAGACCATAAACTATGATCTGGGATATTTACTATCGGTAATCAAAATTACCAGATAGCCATAACGGCGAAAATCCCATTCACCGAATAGTGTAATTTAGAGCTGTTCAAGGCTCCAACCCACCTTGGGGTCTAAATGCACGTATCTCGTGCATCTATTGTCAATTTAGCACAAAAAATGACAAAATACAAGAGAAAAATAAAAAAAGGCGAATTATTCGCCCTTTGTATCGCAAGCACAATAGCTTATCATAAATTCTTTTGCTGTTTCCAAGTCGTCCAAAAAGTCTTCCAATTCTTGTTCGTGCTCAATTTCTTGTTGCAAAATTTCGCGCGACATTCTGAATGTTTCATAATCGGTATTATCGGTCATATCACAAAGTTTTTTATAGCGCTCAATGGCACACCGCTCTGCCGCCAAATTATCATGCAATAATGAAAGAACATCAAATTTGGTCGGTGTAATATATTTACATTCAGCAGTTTTGCTCCAATCGTCAGGCGTTAGAATCGGCGTTCCGCCAAGTTGAATAATTCGCTCAGCCACCCAATCGGCGTGTTGCAATTCTTCTTTGGCGTGTTCGCTAAATTCGCGTACAATATCGCTGCGTTGCAATCCCATCGCCACCTTAACGGCAATCCAATATTGATAATATGCCAGCCATTCTTCGGCAAACGCCTCATTTAACACTTTCAAAAGTTGGTCTAAATCCAGTTTGACAATTTTTTGCGCCATCTCACCCATGGTTTTATCTCCTTTATAAAAAAATTAACACAACGAACAGGTAATCACCATTTTGCTAAAATCAAGC
>OMQE01000163.1 GCA_900313155.1 uncultured Rhodospirillaceae bacterium
ACGTTATTATAAGATGTTATATCACTTATCCCCCTTTTGAAAAAAAAGATAATAAAATTTCTTGTTGTTGAATAATTTATTTTGCACAATGTTTTTCAGAGACGCAAAATAGCCTGTTTTTGAAAAATTACATACAATATATTGTGTTTTTAATTTTTTGTTAAACGATATGTTGTATTGATATTCAAAAATAACCAACAACTTTGAGGAGATATTAAATGGCCGAGCAAAGCCCGAATTTTGAAATAGAGACAAACATTAAAGACGTAAGCAAAAGAGACGGAATTTTAGCCCCTTTTGATTCCAGCAAAATTTATAACGCCATCTTGAAAGCCGGTACTTCCACCGGTGAGTTTAAGGAAGCTGAAGCATGGCTTTTGACCGCGCAAGTAATGAAAGTGGTGAACCATAAGTTTGAAGAAGCCATTCCGTCAATTGAACAAATTCAAGACATTGTGGAACAGACGCTGATTTCGGCTAACTATTTTGCCACAGCTAAGGCTTATATTTTGTATCGTGACCAGCGCAACCGCATGCGTGCCGATAAAAAAGTAATGGTTGACGTTGAAAGCTCTATTAACGAATATTTGGAAAAGCTCGATTGGCGTGTGAATGCCAACGCCAACCAAGGATATTCCAACGGTGGTTTGATTTTGAACGTTTCCGGTAAGGTTACGGCTAACTATTGGCTGAGCCACGTGTATCCGGCCGAGGTTGGTGAAGCTCACCGCAACGGTGATGTGCATATTCACGATTTGGATATGCTGGCGGCATATTGTGCCGGTTGGTCTCTTAAAAATTTGCTCAAAGAAGGGTTCAACGGCGTGCGCGGTAAAGCAGAAGCGAATCCGCCGAAACACTTGTCGGCCGCTACCGGTCAGATGGTCAATTTTATGGGAACATTGCAAAATGAATGGGCCGGTGCGCAAGCATTTTCTTCAGTAGATACTTATTTGGCACCGTATATCCGTAAAGATAATCTTTCCTATGAAGAAGTTAAGCAGTGTATGCAGGAACTTATCTACAATTTGAATGTTCCGTCTCGCTGGGGTTCGCAAACACCATTCACCAACTTTACTTTTGACTGGATTTGTCCGGAAGATTTGCGTGACCAACATCCGTATATCGGCGGTCATATTGCCGGCCATGATGAAAACTTTATGCCAATTATCGAAGGTCAGGAAGAAATGCCTTTCACTTATGGTGATTTGCAAAAAGAAATGGATATGATTAACCGCGCCTACATTGAAGTGATGATGGAAGGTGATGTGTTGGGACGCCCGTTCACGTTCCCGATTCCGACTTACAATATGACTCCGGATTTTCCGTGGGACGACCCGAAATCGCAGTTGTTGTTTGAAATGACCGCAAAATACGGTATGCCTTATTTCCAGAACTTTATCAATTCTGTCTTAAAGCCGGGGCAAATTCGTTCAATGTGTTGCCGTTTGCAACTTGACTTGCGTGAACTTTTAGCTAAAGGAAACGGTTTATTCGGTTCGGCAGAACAAACAGGCTCAATCGGCGTTGTAACATTCAACTGTGCTCGTTTGGGATATGTTTATAAAGGTAATGAAGAGGGACTGTTTGGTCGTGTTGATGAACTTTTGAATATTGCCCGCACTTCTTTGGAAATTAAACGTAAGGTTATTCAACGCCTGATTGATAACGGTTTGTATCCATATACCAAGCGCTATCTCGGCACGCTACGCAACCACTTTTCAACTATTGGTGTGAACGGTATTAACGAAATGATTTTGAACTACACCAACGGTGAACATAGCGTATCTGATCCTTGGGGTAAAGCTTTTGCCGAAAAATTCTTGGATTACATTCGTGCACAATTGATTAAAATTCAAGAAGAAACCGGTCACATGTATAACTTGGAAGCAACACCGGCAGAAAGCGCAACCTATCGCTTTGCGCGTGAAGATAAAAAACGCTTCCCTGGCATTATTCAAGCCGGCACAAAGGAAGACCCGTATTACACGAACTCTTCACAATTACCGGTGGGCTATACCGATGACCCGTTTGAGGCTTTGGAACTGCAAGCTACTTTACAATCTAAATATACCGGCGGCACGGTTTTGCATCTCTATATGAATCAGCGTATTTCATCGGCCAAAGTTTGCGGCGAGCTGATTAAGAAAGTGCTGACCAACTATCGCCTGCCATATATTACCATTACGCCGACATTCTCTATTTGTCCGAAACACGGCTACTTGTCCGGAGAGCACAAGTTCTGCCCAATTTGCGACGAGGAGAAAAAGGCGGCAAAAATTAAGGCTTTGAAAGCAAGTAATGTTGCTTAAAAGAACAAAACACACATAACAATTTTATAAAAAGGAACAAGTAAAATGACAAACACAATCAATATTGAAGACATCAAATTAGCTGACTCTGAACGCCAACCTTGCGAAGTTTGGACTCGTGTGATGGGGTATCATCGTCCGGTTTCAGAATTTAATAAAGGCAAAAAGAGTGAATATTATTCACGCGTGTGTTTTGTGGAAGATAAGGCTTTGATGCACATGGATTTGGGCGAAAGCTGCGGTTGTACATTACAAGCGGCAGAATAAAGTTTTCTAATGACTAAAAGTCTGCTCAACATCGGCGATATTGAAAAGTTCAGTATCGTCGATTTTCCTTCTAAAATGGCCGTTGTTGTTTTTATGCAGGGCTGTCCGTGGCGGTGTCCGTTTTGCTATAATCAATCGTTGCAAAATCCGCATATTGAGGGAAATGCCCAATGGGAACATTTGTTGCACTTGTTAGAACACCGCAAAGGCATAATAGATGCCGTGGTTTTTTCGGGCGGGGAACCGTTGTTGCAAGACGAACTGCCGCAAGCTATGGATATTGTCCGGCAGATGGGGTTTGAGGTTGGCTTGCACACCGGCGGATATCGTCCGGAAGCTTTCAAAAAAGTTTTGGATAAAATTGTTTGGGTGGGGTTTGATATTAAAGCACCATTAGAGGAAGAACGCTACAAAAAAGCCACCGGTAATGCCGCCCAAGTAGAAAAAGTGCAAGAAAGCTTAAAAATGCTAATAGACAGCGGCATACATTTTGAATGTCGAACTACTTGCGACCCACGTATTTTAGATATTGATGACATTTATACTATTGCGAATACATTGGCAGATATGGGGGTTAAAGAGTATTACTTACAAAAATATCGGCCGATTCCAACAGATAAGACCACACAAGATTCCGATTGCGAAAAATTTTTTGCCGACGAAAAATTACAAGCATATCTCAAACAAAAATTTGCCGTTTATGAGGCACGGAAATAGATGATTCCGAGTCTGTGGCAAATATTTTTGACGTTTTTTAAAATCGG
>OMQE01000197.1 GCA_900313155.1 uncultured Rhodospirillaceae bacterium
TTATTATGAGATCTCGTCATGATAACAAGAATTAATAAGGAGAAATGCTAATGACACGTTCTGTATGGAAAAGACCTTTTGTTGATGGCTATCTCTTAAAGAAGGCTGAAGCGGCTAGAAATTCGAGCCGTAATGAAGTGATTAAAATTTGGTCGCGTCGTTCAACCATGATTCCGCAATTTGTGGGGTTGACATTTGGTGTTCATAACGGCCATAAGTTTATTCCGGTATTGGTGACTGAAGACATGGTTGGTCATAAGTTTGGTGAATTTGCACCGACACGTACTTACTATGGTCATACCAAATCGGCTGATACAGCGAAGAGAGGTAAATAATGGTTCAAGAAAATATGAAACAGGCAAAAGCTGTATGCAAATCTATTCGCAGCAGCGCGCGTAAATTGAACTTAGTTGCTCAAACAATTCGCGGGTTGAAAGTTGAAAAGGCAGTTGCCGAATTAAGCTTTTCGAAGAAGAGAATTGCCAAAGTGGCTTTGGAATTGTTGCAATCGGCAATTTCGAATGCTGAAAATAACCACAACCTGAACATTGATAAGCTCGTTGTCAGCGAAGCTTATGTTGGTAAAGGTATTGTAATGAAACGTATGAATGCACGTGGTCGCGGCAGAAGCGCGCGGATTTTGAAGCCGTTTTCGAGCATGACCATTGTTGTATCTGAGCGTGGGGAGTAATAAAGATGGGACAGAAAGTTAATCCTACCAGTCTTCGTTTAGGTGTTAATCGCACTTGGGACTCTCGTTGGTATGCTGATGATGACAAGTTCACTGATTATCTCCACGAAGATTTGAAAATTAAGAAATTTTTGAATGAAAAATTGGCGCAAGCCGGTATTAGCCATATCGTGATTGAACGTCCGGCTAAAAAGGCGCGCGTAACCATTCATTCGGCAAGACCGGGTGTTGTAATTGGTAAGAAGGGGCAAGACATTGAGAATTTGCGTAAGGAAATTCAAAAGTTGACATCTTCTGAAGTTCAATTAAACATCGTGGAAGTCAGAAAACCTGAGCTTGACGCTAAGTTGGTTGCAGATTCCGTTGCTCAGCAGTTGGAACGCCGTGTGGCTTTCCGTCGTGCAATGAAGCGTGTGATGCAGTCGGCATTGCGTTTGGGTGCAGAAGGTATCAAAGTTTGCTGCAGCGGTCGTTTAGGCGGTGCTGAAATTGCTCGTACCGAATATTATCGTGAAGGAAGAGTTCCTTTGCACACGCTGCGTGCGGATATTGACTATGCAACCTCTACGGCTCATACCACTTATGGTGCTTGCGGCGTTAAAGTATGGATCTATAAAGGCGAAATTATGAGCCATGATCCGATGGCGCAAGACAAAAAGTTGGCTGAACAAAAGTAAGATGTGAGGTTAAGAGATGTTAAGTCCAAAACGTTTAAAATTCCACAAGCAGCATAAAGGTCGTATTCACGGCTTGGCTAAAGGTGGTTCTGAATTGAGTTTCGGTTCTTTCGGCCTGAAAGCCTTAACACCGGAGCGCGTGACGGCTCGTCAAATTGAGGCGGCTCGTCGTGCGATTACGCGTGAGATGAAGAGACTTGGTCAATTGTGGATTAGAATTTTCCCAGATGTTCCGGTATCGGATAAGCCGGCCGAAGTTCGTATGGGTAAAGGTAAAGGTGCTATCGAATTTTGGGTAGCCAGAGTAAAACCGGGTCGCATTATGTTTGAAATCGGTGGTGTTTCGGAAGAAGTTGCACGCAAAGCTTTTGCTTTAGGTGCCGCCAAGTTGCCGGTTAAGAGCAAATTTGTGAAACGCTTGAACTCTGATGCTGGTAAAGGAGAAGCATAATGGTTAAAATTAAAGATTTACGCGCTAAAACGATTGATGAATTAGAGACAAGATTGTTGGAACTCAAAAAAGAGGAAATCAATCTTCGCATTCAACAATCTACGGGACAGTTGCAAAACACTTCTAATATGAAGAAAGCACGCCGTGAAGTGGCTCAAATCAAGACGCTCATTACTGAGCGCAAGAAGAATAGTTAGGAGAAAGAACATGCCTAAGAGAATTCTTCAAGGTGTTGTTGTTAGTGATAAACAGGATAAGACTGTGGTTGTTAGTGTTGAACGCCAAGTTATGCATCCGGTTTATAAAAAGTTCGTGAAGAAGAGCAAAAAGTTTGCTGCTCACGATGAAAATAATCAGTTCAAGGTTGGAGATAGAGTGTCTATTGAAGAATGTCGCCCGATTTCCAAAAACAAATCTTGGACTGTGGTAACCGAAAACGCCTAGGATATGAAGGAATAAAAAAATGATACAAATGCAAACCAACCTAGATGTTGCTGATAACTCCGGCGCACGCCAGGTGCAGTGCATAAA
>OMQE01000056.1 GCA_900313155.1 uncultured Rhodospirillaceae bacterium
GGTGTATCGTTGATACTAACATTGTTCAAAATGAGTTCAATACGTTGAGATTGGCCCTTGTCATTATAGGCATATTTGGGAAAAACACGACGGATTGCTTGAGTAAATTTGTTGTTATCGGCAACAACAATAATTGTTTCTTCTATTTTTAAGAAACCATTTGCTTGAATATCTATATAGCTTAAAAAGTATGGAATATGCTCTATTGCCGGTGCTAACATACGGCGTCCGCTCGGCAAGGTGAAACCAACTGTCGGAATTTCAGGTTCGTTAGCAAAGTCATCTTCTATGCGCGGACGACGAGGGGTATCTAAAGTAAAGAAACGAGTGGCGGAAGTGGCCGCATTTTGTTCCTCTTCTGTGGCAATATTTTGAGGAAGATGTTTTTCATCATCACTGTTCAGAGCTTGGAGAGCTTCTTCATACATTTTTTGGAACAGTGGCTTTTTTTCTTCTTCCATGGCTTTCAGATATTCCGGTGTATGGACAACATTAACCGAACTTGGAGAAGTGTAATCTTCATCTATACTAACCTGAGTTACGGCGGCATTTTCAATCCGCTCCTTGAAATATTTGCGTACAGCTTGTTCATCACGCGGATCAGGCAGACCTGGAGCAACCGTTTCTGACGGGGACATATTTTTGTGCTGCGGGCGATAAGAGCCCATATCTACAATAGAAACAACATCTGCGCGGGTGTTGGTATATTGAAAGAATAAACCACATAAAATGAGTAAAAAAACTTTTTTCATTTGAAGTCCCTTTTATTTGCGTGTAAATTATACATAATTCTATGTTATATCATAATGATTAAAAAAAGGATAAAGGAGTAAAATATGGATAATAAAATTGCAGCCGTTATTTTGGGAGCCGGAAAAGGGACGCGTATGAAATCGGATAAGCCGAAAGTTTTGATGCCGGTATGTGGCAAACCGATGATTAAACATATTATCGAAACACTGGAAACTATTCCGGTTGATGAAATTGTGACGGTGATTTCTCCGGAAGGTGACGAGGTGGCAAAAACGGTGGCGCCTTATAAGACATGTGTGCAAAATGCTCAATTGGGGACCGGTCATGCGGTAAATTGTGCCAAAGATTTATTGAAAGGCTTTACCGGACCGGTTTTGGTTATTTTTGGTGATACACCACTAATTACCAAAAAAACTTTTGAACGTTCAATTGATAAAGTTAAAGAAGGTTTTGCCGTGGTGGTGCTTGGCTTCAGACCGGAAGATGCCGGTAGATACGGGCGCTTGGTGATGAAGGGCAATGAACTGGAGCGGATTGTAGAATTCAAAGATGCGTCCGAAGAAGAAAAGGCAATTGATTTTTGCAATTCCGGATTTATGGCTTTTGACGGCAAATATTTGTTTGAAATATTAGCTCGTATCGGTAATAAAAATGCCGCCGGTGAATTCTATTTGACCGATGCGGTGGAGGTGGCTCATCAAATGGGGCTGAAGTGCACAGCATTTGAAGGTAAGCCTGAAGAAGTGGCCAGTGCAAATACATTGGAAGAATTGGCATTGTTGGAAACCTATGCAAAAGCGCGAGGGTAAATGGCAAAATTTTTTCATTTATTGTATTACTATTTGTTGGCACTTGTCGTGTTGTTTATGCTTTATATGACGACAATGCTTGCGCTTGCCCCGAAAATTGATGAGCAAAAACGAGGTTTTATTCCTTGCACCGAACAACTGGTACTAAGTGTTTCGGCTTGTAACAGAGGCGAAATGATGTGTCCGCTGAAACATTTATGGCAAGATATGAAATGTAATACTTCGGTTATTCTTGAAGGTTTTGGCGCATGGGTTAGAGGTAAGCAAAATTCGCCATGGGCAAATTATTTGTTCAAACCCGAAATATCTGTGCTAGACGGTGAGGGGTATGAAGGTGATATTGTAGCAGATATGGCAGATTTAGAAGCTCAAAGCCAATTTATTAATCGCAAAAAACAAGAACTGGATGAAGCAAAAAATCGTTCCTTGAATTTGCGCGAAGATGTGCTTATGTCTGCTCCGGAAAGCGTGCATCCGAATGATGTGAAAGAAGATGTTGAATATGCTCCTGAAGATGAACAAACAGAGCAGGGGGATATTACCGACGAAGCATTTATGGAAGAAATTGAGGAGAAAAAAGAAAATGAGTGAAAATTTACCGGCTTGGGATTTGAGTGATTTATATAAATCTGTTGATGATCCGCAAATTACGGTTGATTTAGAGGCATATCGGGCTTCGGCTGCTGATTTTGCCGATAGATATAAGGGAAAGTTGGCGCAACTTTCCGCCGATGAGTTTTTAGATGTTATCAAAGATATTGAAAAACGCTCGCTATTAGCAGGGCGTTTAGGCGGATTTGCTTATTTGAATATGGTAACGCAGATGAAAAATGCTCAAGCGGTCGGGTTTTATCAGCAAATTGAAGAAACGCTGACCGATTATGCCAAGCCAACGGTTTTTTTTAGTGTAGAATTCAATGCTTTGCCTCAAGAAAAAATTGATGCTTGGTTAAAAGATGAAAGAATTTATGCTTATCGTTATTGGATTAAGCGAGTGCGTAAATTTAAAGATTATGAATTAAGTGAACCAGAGGAGCAAATTTTATTAGAAAAATCTTTGACTTCCGGAGATGCTTGGGTTCGTCTTTATGAAGAAACTTCGGCGCGCTTGGTGTATGAAGTGGACGGTAAAAAGTATAATGATGCCGAACTTTCAATGCTGATGTTGGATAAGAATGCGCAAACGCGTTTAAAAGCCGGAAAGGAAATGAACAGGGTTTTGCATGAAAACGGGCATTTATTCACTTTTATATATAACATGGTGATGAAAGATAAGGCTATTGAAGATGAAAAACGCGGTTTTAAAACGCCGGTATCTGCTCGGAATATGAGCGAAGACGTGAGTGATGAAAGCGTTGAGGTTTTAGCGCAAACAGTGCGCAAACATTATCAAGATATTGCGCATCGGTTTTATAAACTTAAAGCCAAATGGTTGGGGGTGGAAAAAATCAATTATTGGGATAGAAA
>OMQE01000101.1 GCA_900313155.1 uncultured Rhodospirillaceae bacterium
CAAAAGGCGCAACAGTTGGCCGGTCAGGCGAATGACTTGCGAGATTTGTTAGATAAGTTGGAAAAACAAAAAGCCTTGGAACGTCAGCGTCGGCAATTGGCTGAAAAAGAGCGTTTGGCTAAACAACAAGCTACCGAAGAATTGCGCCAAGCTAATAATCATACTGCCGCGCGAGCCGCTTATGAACAACAAGAAAGCCTGTCTTCTTTACCGAAAGGTAGTGTCATATTCAGCAAAGCTAAAGGGCGTTTGTTGCGTCCGGCACGCGGGCCGATTATTACCGCTTTTCATCAGGAAATGTCTAAAGGTGTCAGCTCTAACGGTATAGATATCAAGACCGCCTCCAAAGCACAGATTATTGCCCCTTACGATGGTACGGTTATTTTTGCCGGTCCGTTTAAGAACTTTGCCAATTTGGTGATTATTGACCACGGTGAAGGCTATACCTCTTTATTGAGCGGGCTAAATGAAACCTATACCGAGGTCGGTCAAATGATTTTGGCCGGTGAGCCGGTCGGCGTTATGCCTAAAGGTGATAACACCAAACTACACATGGAAATCAGAAAAAATAATCATCCGGTTAACCCAACCGAATGGATGACAGCAAACTAACATAAAGGAATAAAAGAATATGTTGAAAAAATTATTGATCACCCTCGCCATTGTTTTAACATTCACAACCTCTTGCGCCACCGCCAAAGAGCCGGCTAAAGATGAGCAAATCAGCACTTATGAGCTTTTGAACATTTTTGGTGAGGTTATGGAACGCACCAAAGCGCAATATGTTGAAGAACAAACCGATAAAAAGCTGATTGAAGCGGCCTTAAACGGAATGTTGACCTCTCTTGACCCACACTCCAGTTATCTTAACGAAGAAGACTATAAATATATGAACGAGCAAACCAGCGGCAAATTCGGCGGCTTGGGAATTGAAATTACAATGGAAAACGGCATTGTTAAAGTTGTTTCACCAATAGACGACACGCCGGCGGCCAAAGCCGGTATTCAGGCCGGTGATTATATTACGGATATTGACGGACAAACCGTTATTGGTTTAACGTTAAACGAAGTGGTGACCAAATTACGCGGCAATCCGGGAACAAAGGTGAAAATTACGGTTCGCCGTTCGGGTGACAAGCCGTTTGATGTCAATTTAACCAGAGATATTATCAAAATTCAGTCTGTTAAAAGCGAAATTAAAAATAATGACATTTTATATGTTCGTATTTCTGCTTTCAATGAAGATGTTGATAAAGATATCGAAAAAGCCATGAAAGATGCCCAGAAAAAACTGAAAAACAAGCTTTCCGGTGTGGTCATAGATGTTCGAAACAATCCGGGCGGGCTACTGGATCAAGCGGTTAAGGTTTCAGATTTATTCTTGGAAAAAGGCGAAATTGTTTCCACGCGTTCCCGTAATGAAGAAGACACAATAAAATATTCGGCAACGGCCGGCGATATTGCCAAAGGTTTGCCGATTGTGGTCATGATTAACGAAGGTTCGGCTTCGGCTTCGGAAATTACGGCCGGTGCGTTGCAAGACCATCACCGTGCGGTCATTTTGGGGCAAAAGTCGTTCGGCAAAGGTTCGGTACAAACGGTTATGCCTTTGCGCAACCACGCCGCCATGCGTCTGACTACCGCACGTTATTACACACCGTCGGGACGTTCTATTCAAGCCAAAGGCATTGAGCCGGATATTGAAGTTAAACAGGCAAAATTGGAAGAAATCAAGTCTTATGGTTTAAATTTGAGTGAGGCCGATTTGAAGGGTGCGCTCAAAAATGAACAAGCCACCAATGATAAGAAGAAAAATAATGACAAAGACAATTCGAAAAAAGATGATAAAGCCGATTATCAGCTTATCCGCGCGCTTGATTTGGTGAAGGCTTTGTATTTGTATGGTCAAAATGACAATGCAGATATCGAGCCTAAAGAAGAGAAGACCAAAGAAGAGGCTAAAGCAAAATAATGACCGATAAATTTCGTCCCAATGCCGGTATTGTGGTGTTTAATCATTGCGGGAAAGTTTTGTTGTGCGAACGTTCTGATGAAAAGGGGGCATGGCAATTTCCGCAAGGTGGTATAGAAGCCGATGAAACACCGACAGATGCCGCTAAGCGCGAACTTTGGGAAGAAACATCTATCAAAAGTGTGGTGCCGGTTCAAACTTTGGCCGAACCGGTGCCATACCGTTTTCCGCCGGCGGTGTTGGCTCTCACGCAGTCTCGCGGTTGGCATTATGTCGGGCAAAAAATGTATTGGTCGCTGTTTTATTTCAGCGGTGCTGAAAATGAGATAAATCTCAACACCAAAGATAAAGAATTTCAAGCGTGGCGCTGGGGAACATTGGCCGAGGCTTACGGGTTGATTATCGACTTTAAAAAGCCGGCCTATGCTGTTGCCGTTAAAAAATTTGAGCCACTTATTTCAGCTTGGTTGACAAAGATTAGCTCCTCTGTTTGTGATTAAAACCGATAAAAAAAATCAAAAAAATTTTTCAAACTCTTGCAGATTAAAAAAGGGCTACCTATATACACGTTTAGAAAATGTAATTTTGGAGGATTAAAAACTATGAGTAATAAAGTTATCGGTATTGACTTGGGTACCACAAATTCTTGCTTTGCGGTTATGGAAGGCAAAGAAGCTAAGGTGCTTGAAAATTCGGAAGGCGCACGCACAACACCGTCAATGGTGGCGTTTACGGATACAGAACGTTTGGTCGGCTATCCGGCAAAACGTCAAGCTGTGACCAATCCGGAAAATACCCTGTTTGCCATCAAACGTTTAATCGGTCGTCGTTATGACTCGCCGGAAGTGGCAAAGTTCAAAGAACATTCGCCGTTCAAAATTATTGCCGGCGACAATGGTGATGCATGGGTTGAAGTAAAGGGCGAAAAATATGCCCCGTCACAAATTTCGGCCATTGTGTTGCAAAAAATCAAAGAATATGCCGAAAGCTATTTGGGAGAAACAGTGGATAAGGCTGTAATTACCGTTCCGGCATATTTTAACGACTCTCAACGTCAGGCCACAAAAGATGCCGGTAAAATTGCCGGTTTGGAAGTTTTGCGTATTATTAACGAACCAACCGCGGCTGCTTTGGCCTATGGTATGGATAAAAAAACTTCCGGCACTATTGTTGTTTATGACTTGGGTGGCGGTACATTCGATGTTTCTATTTTGGAAATCGGTGATGGTGTGTTTGAAGTAAAGGCCACCAACGGTGATACTTTCTTGGGTGGTGAAGACTTTGACCAGCGCATTGTTAACTATTTGGCTGACGAATTCAAAAAAGAACAAGGTATTGATTTGCGTTCTGACAGATTAGCTTTGCAACGTTTGAAAGAAGCGGCAGAAAAAGCCAAAATTGAACTTTCATCAACCACACAAACAGAAATTAACTTGCCGTTTATTACTGCCGATGCAACCGGTCCGAAACACCTGAACATCAAGATGACCCGTGCAAAATTGGAATCTTTGGTTGAAGATTTGATTGAAAAAACAGCCGGTCCGTGCCAAAAAGCTTTGGCTGATGCCGGTTTGAAAGCCAGCGATATCAGTGAAGTTATTTTGGTTGGCGGTATGACACGTATGCCGAAAGTTCAGGAAAAAGTAAAAGAAATTTTCGGCAAAGAACCGCACAAGGGCGTTAACCCTGATGAAGTTGTTGCCGTTGGTGCTGCAATTCAGGGCGGTGTTTTGATGGGTGATGTGAAAGACGTGTTGCTTTTGGATGTTACACCGTTGTCTTTGGGTATTGAAACTTTAGGCGGCGTGTTCACACGTTTGATTGACCGCAACACCACCATTCCGACACGCAAGAGCCAAGTGTTCTCAACTGCCGAAGATGGACAAACTGCGGTAACTATTCGTGTGTTCCAAGGCGAACGTGAAATTGCCGCACACAACAAGTTGCTCGGTCAGTTTGATTTGGTGGGTATTCCGCCGGCACCGCGCGGTATGCCGCAAATTGAGGTAACGTTTGATATTGATGCCAACGGTATTGTTAACGTTTCGGCAAAAGACAAGGCCACCAACAAAGAGCAAGCCATTCGTATTCAGGCTTCCGGTGGTTTGAGCGAAGACGAAATTAACAAAATGGTTAAAGATGCCGAAGCCAATGCTGAAGCAGATAAGCAGAAAAAAGAATTGGTTGAAGCCAAAAACCATGCTGAAGGTTTGGTTCATGAAGTTGAAAAGAACCTCAAGGAATTCGGCGATAAAATTTCGGAAGCTGAAAAGAGTGGCATAACTTCTGCCGTAGATGCGGTTAAAGCCAGTTTGGAAAAAGATAATTTGGAAGACATTAAGTCTAAAACCGATGCTTTGATGCAGGCTTCAATGAAGCTTGGGGAAGCGATGTATAAGTCGCAACAAGCTCAAGGAGCTCAAGGTCAGGCTCAAGGGGCTGATACCGGCGCTTCGGCCGAGGCTCCGAAAGACGACAACGTTGTTGACGCCGACTACGAAGAAGTTAAATAAACCTGTTTAACCAAACTAAACTAAAGAATAGCCTCTCGGAAAACGAGAGGTTATTTTCTTTAGAATTATAAAAGATACCTCTCTTATTCAATAGAAAAAAACAACGGTGAGTCGATTTTTGCTTGATTTTCGCGGGGGGGGTGTATAATGGAAGCATAAACAGAGTTATTATGTAAAACATTATGGATGACATTAAGAGCGGATTATTGCGCTGAATGTTAAATGTTTTTCATCATAATTCTGTTTTTTGGGTGTGATTAGAAATAAGTATAACAATAAAAAACAAAAAAAATTATGAAAAAGATTGATTCAGTACGTGGCTTCATCGCTGCGGCATTCATTGGAATGAGTATTATTCTCATTGGTTTGGGTATTACTCTCTTCGGGTCAAAGTCCACTTCGGAGTGGTCTTGCCATAAGGCAGATTCAGCTCATTTTACGGAGGCAGATTCAGTTCGTTTCGAAGTTGAGGCAAAAGCTCTTGACTTCGACGAGATTCGTCCGCATACCGTAGAAGAGGAATTCGCCAGTGTAGACACCTTGGTTGTCGGCAATGGCAGTTACTTTTTAATAAAAAACGACCGACTTTTTGCCGGTTATTCCGAAAAAAATTTGATGGAGCAAGGATGTAACATCGACGAACTCATGCAACCGTTTGAGCATCAGGAATCACACGTGACAAACGGCGAATTGTGGGTGAGAAAATAATCCGCTAAAAGAACAGCGTTTTTGTTTTTCCTTCGGGAGGAGCAGAAACGCTGTTTTTTGTTTATGCCATCCTTGGCGGAATGTAGTCCTTTTTTGGTCATCCTTGGTCGTTCTTTTTCCCTGTCATCCTTGGCGGAATGTAATGAAGCCGAGGATCTCCGTACTTTAGTACAGATATTTACCGAATGCTAGTGGGCGGCGTGCCAATTGTCACCAACACCAACGTCAACCACCATCGGCACAGAGGTTTTAGTGACATTTTCCATAATTTGCTTCAACATCCCCCTCACCTGTTCCACCGCATCTTCGCGCACTTCCAAGACCAATTCGTCATGCACTTGCAACAACATTCGCGCCGGCAAATTTTGCTCCTTTATGGTCCAAGCCACACGTTGCATCGCCAATTTGACAATATCGGCGGCACCGCCTTGGATTGGGGCATTTATAGCCGCGCGTTCGGCAAAAGACACCACGCGTCCGTTTGGCGAATTGATGCCGAACACAAAGCATTTACGTCCCATCGGGGTTTCAACATAGCCGTGTTCGCGAGCAAACTCGATGGTTTCGTTCATATATTGGCGGACTTCCGGCATAATGCGAAAATATGAATCAATATATTGTTGAGCCTCCTCGCGACGAATGCCTAACTGGCGTGCCAGACCAAATTGCGACATGCCATAGACAATGCCGAAGTTAATGGCTTTAGCACGGCGACGATGTTCTTTATCCACGGCCTCATACGGCAAACCAAACACCCGCGCCGCCGTTGCCGCGTGAATATCCACCCCTTGAGCAAATGCCTCTTTTAGCGCCTTCACTTCGGCAACAGATGCCAACAAACGCAACTCCATTTGACTATAATCCGCCGCCACGATTTTATAGCCCTTTTGCGCCACAAAACATTCGCGGATTTTTTGCCCCAAACCGGTGCGATTCGGAATATTTTGCAAATTAGGCTCTGATGACGCCAAGCGCCCCGTATTCACCACCGTTTGCGAAAATGTGGTATGGACACGATTGTTTTGATCACGCGCTTCCAAAAGAGCCGTGGTATATGTTGACTTGAGCTTGGCATAGGTGCGATATTCCAAAATTTTGGCGGCAATTTCGTTTTCTTCTGCCAATTGTTCCAAAACCTGTGCGCTGGTATTATAGCGTCCGGACGAAGTTTTTTTGCCTTTCAGGCCCATTTTGCCGTATAGTAACTCACCGATTTGTTGCGGTGAGCTAATATTAAATTCTTCGCCGGCAAGGGTATAAATTTCCTGTTCCAATGCGGTCAGCTGTGTTTTAAAATCGCTATCCAATTCTTGTAAGGTTTGCTCATTAACAATAATACCGGTTTCTTCCATTTCAAGCAAAACCTGAAGCAAACGACGATCAAGAATTTCATAGACATAGTTTTTATGTTCGGCAAAAAGCCGCTTTTTGAAAAAGTTATATAAGCGCAAAACATAGTCAACACTCTTATATGCAAAGTCTAAAACATCAGGTGCGGTATAATCTATCGGCTTGCCCCGCCCCGACGGTTGCGGTTCATTAAGCGGTAAATGCAAAAACAACTCGCTTAAGTTCGGCAAACCATGTTCGTGCTCCGAACTATCTAAACAATAAGAGAGCAGCGCCACGTCATCATACGGAAAAAGATTGAGCTGTTGACCAAAGAGCTTGTTCAGCCGATGCCATTGCGTTTTTAAGCCGTGGGCAATTTTCAATATCGAATCGTTATTCAGCACCGATAGCAAAAATTTTTGAACTGTTACTGTTTCAAGTTCGGTTTGCGGCGTTTCAAAACTGAACAAATCGGCACCGGTTGTTGGCTGCGGCCACGGCAGATAATATGCCGTATTGCCGGCAACGCTGAAACTGATGCCGATAATAGTATCTTCGTTTTGCAACACATAAAATGCCGTTTTTTGCGCCTTCAAAATTTCGCGATACAACATTTCCAGCTCTTGACGAGTGGTAATTTTGGCATAAGTTGGCGCCATTGCATATTTTTCCGGCTCAAGTTTTTCTTCCTTTTCTTCTGCAATTACTTCTTTAGCAGAGCAACGTTCATTTACCCATTGTTCAATCTTCGGGCGAATACTCTTGAAGCCCAAACGGTCAATAAACTGCAACACCTCGCTCAAATTCGGTGCAACACAGGCAAACTCTTGCAAATTATGTTCCACCGGAACATCGTCTTTCAGCTTGACTAACTGATAAGAAATGCGCGCCGAATCGATATTGTCAAGCAAGGTTTGACGCCGTTTGTTTTGCGGGATTTTATCGGCATTTTTGAGGAGTTCTTCCAATGAACCGAAGGTGTTTATCAATTCCGCCGCCGTTTTCGGTCCAATCCCCGGAACGCCGGGAACATTATCTATGCTATCACCGGAAAGAGCTTGCACGTCTGTCACCTGCTGCGGATAAACACCGAACTTTGCCTTAACATCTTCTTTGCCGAAGTATTTATCTTTCATACCATCATAGTAGCTGACATGCTCGTTAATAAGCTGCATTAAATCTTTATCGCCGGAAACAACCGTTACGTCATAGCCGGCATCGGTTGCCTGTTTGGCATAGGTAGCAATAAGGTCATCTGCCTCATAGCCCTCTTGCAAAACATAAGGCAAATTCAGAACACGAACGGCTTCATGGATTAAATCAAACTGCGGAATTAAAAGCTCGGGAATTTCGGCGCGAGTGGCCTTATATTCACTGAAAATTTGATTACGAAAATTTTGCCGTTTAGCATCAAACAACACCACGCAGTAGTCACAAGGAATATTTTTCAACAGCCGCATAAACATGGTGATAAAGCCATAAACCGCGTTGACCGGCGTGCCGTCCGGAGCCGTCATATTCGGTAGTGCGTAAAAAGCCCTGAAAATGTAGCCCGAACCGTCTATCAAACAAACTTTAGTCATTTCTTTATGTTCTCCCTATATGGTAAAAATATAAACAATATTTTTGCTGCTGCAAAGTATTTATATATTTTGCTCCCAAGCTTTATTACTTTTTAACTGTTGCGGTATATGATATAAAAAAATTTTGAACGGAAAGAAACAGTTATGGCAAAAACAGTCAAGAAAAAAACAACGACACAAAAATCTGCATCCAAAAAAGCACCGGTGCGCAAAAAGAAAAAAAGCGGAACCAAAAAATCGCATTCGTGGAAATGGACCTTGTTCAAATGGGCAATTTATGTTGCTTTTGCTCTGTTTGTGGTGCTTGCAGGATATGTCGGATATTGTTATTTGACTTTGCCGGATATGCAGAAAGCCATTAGCCGCACACGCGAACCTTCTACCGTGATTATGGCGGAAAACGGTAGCGATATCGCAAAGTTCGGCAATGTTTATGCACGGGTTATTGAACCGGATAATTTGCCGAAAAATTTGACTGATGCCGTTATTTCAACCGAAGACAGGCGTTTTTATAAGCATAATGGGTTTGATGTGTGGGGTTTTTCACGCGCAATGATTACGAATATCTTTCGAAAACGCTATGCCCAAGGAGCTTCGACCATTACGCAACAGGTGGCAAAAAATATTTTCTTAACCCCAAATAAAAATATTAAACGAAAAGTTCAAGAACTGCTTTTGGCATTTTGGCTTGAAGAAAAATTAAGTAAAAAGCAAATTTTGGCGTTGTATTTGAATCGGGTTTATTTCGGCTCCGGTTTGTATGGCGCAGAGGCAGCCGCCAATTGGTATTTCAACAAAAGCGTGTATGATTTGAACTTGCACGAAGCAGCTATTTTGGCCGGTCTTTTGAAAGCGCCGTCACGCTATAACCCGATTTTACACCGTCAACAAGCACTCAAACGTGCCGCCGTGGTGCTTGAGGGAATGAAAAATCACGGATTTATTAACCAGCAGCAATATCAAGAAGCTATGGCTCAACCAATCAGCGACGGACAAAAATATCGCGTTGCCGGTGGAAAGCACTTTGCCCAATATGCTTATGATATGGTCAATGAAATAGTGGGAGAGCGCGGTGATGACGTATTGGTTTCAACAACGTTGGATCAGAAATTACAAGAAACGGCCGAACAGATTTTGCGCCGAAAAATTGCCGCTGCCAAAGGACTGAATGTGAGCGAAGGTGCCGTGGTGATTTTAGATAAAAGCGGTGCCATTAAAGCCATGGTGGGCGGTGTGGACTATAACCGAAGCCAGTTCAATCGGGCAACGCAAGCCAAAAGGCAATCAGGCTCGGCATTCAAGCCTTTTGTGTATCTCACCGCTTTGCAATATGGTTTTAGCCCCAACAGCACTATTAATGATGCGCCGATTACCATCGGTAAATGGAAACCGGAAAACTATACCAAGCGCTATTATGGCAATGTTTCTTTAACCTATGCGCTGGCACATTCCTTAAACGCCGCAACGGTTAATCTTTCGCGCGAGTTATATTTGAACGATATTGCCTTAAATGCCAAAAATATGGGTATTACAACTCGTTTGAACACCACACCTTCAATGGTGCTCGGCACCAATAATGTGCGGCTTTTAGATATGGCGACGGCGTATGCGGTACTTGCAAACGGTGGAAAAGCCGTGCAACCGTATGCTATTAATGAAGTGGCAACTCAAAACGGTCAACAACTTTATGTGCGGCAAGAGCAACAAAATGAGCAGATTATTGCCCCCGATGTGGTGCGCAATATGGCAATTATGCTTGAAGCGGTGATTAACCAAGGAACAGGGCGCAAGGCAAAATTG
>OMQE01000011.1 GCA_900313155.1 uncultured Rhodospirillaceae bacterium
GATGACTGCCTGACGTGGAATGAAAAAATCGGTTGCGTGCCTATAACAAAAGAAAATATCGAAAAGAAAGCTAAAGGATTATTATAAATGATAAAGGCAAGAGTGAAAATTCTTGCCTTTTTCTGAACATACAGCTCACAAGTTGTCAACCATCTATATCGAAAATAAAAAGCCGTTTTTTAAGGATTTTTCACTAAATTTCGCTTGCTTTTTACGGCAAAAAAGTGCAAATTGTATTTGAAGATAAATAACTCTTGCGCCAATGAAAAATCCAAAATTTACAATAGCTATATCTTTCAAACATCAACTTGACATAATTTTATTTTTATGCAATCATCACCGTAAAATTATATCATTATAACATTGTATAATCATCTAAATAATTATGCTTATGAAAGAACAAGTTAAAGAACGCATCAAAGTGTGGAAGCGCTTTTATGCCGGTCAAACAACCGGTGTTGATGAAAATTCGTCGTGGGCAGATATTCTGCTCAAACTAAACCTCTCGCATGACGACAGTGTTAAGCTTGGCAAACAAGCTATTGAACAATGTATGCCGTTTAATTTTGAAGAAATGTTGTTTTTGGGTAATTTGCCTCTTTATCAGGTTGTTAAGGAATTGGTGGCAACAATGCCAAATTCAAGCTTTGGCAACTGTTTTGGAGCTACCCTGCCGCATGGTGACGATATTTATTTTATGCGCTACCCGAAGTTGGAGGAACTGCAAAAAGGTGATAACCTTTTGCAGGTGCCTGTTGTGGTTGCAACCATTGTCTATCATCATCCGGTAGATTTTGACGCCGAGGTGTATGCTTGGTGTAATTTGCACAAAAATGCAGCCAAGCATCTTATCATTCGTTACGCCAACGAAAAACCGGCAGACTTTATTCTACCGCAGAAAAAATTGTTTAACTAAAAAATATGCTCTTATGTTAAATTTAGATTTTTTTGCAAGTGCTTATTTTTTGGGCATCCTTTTGATGGGACTTTCTTGTGTTATCTTTTTAACAGTGTTCTTACCGAGTTGGTATGAAGGATATCCTCGCCGTTTTTGGATAACACGACTGACCTACAAAGATAATAATGACCAACAAAGTTTTGTGCGTTTTATGTGGGTGTTCGCATGGTTTCTTGGCTTTTGCGGCTCGCTTATTACATCGTATAACCTTGGTAGCATCCCCCACACATTCTGGTGGATTTTCGCGCAAACTTGCTTTGGAGTTATTCTTATTTGGCTGATGGCTAAGGTGATTTTCGCAATCATCATTCTGCTGCAGTATATATGGTTTGGTCTGCTCCGAATTAAAAACTGGATATTTAATGACAAACCTTTATTTTTGAAAAAATGATTTCTTTCCCCGCCGCTTTAGTGCCGCGGGGATTTTTTTATGTTGTATTTTGCTTAAATTTGATATATTCTGCCTTTCAGTGAGGGAAAAATGGCTGAAGATAATCAAAACAAAAAATGTCCGGAATATTGTCCGTTTTTAAAGGCGCAAAACACTTTTTGCGAGTTGTTTCGCAAGTCGTTGCAAAATTCGTTCGGTGTGCCGCTAAAGTGCGAACAATGTCTTAATCCGGAACAGCGTATGGAATCGTATCAGTCGCTCGGGCTTTCGCTCGACAGCCGTATCAATATGTGGCAAAAGGCCGTTTTGAAGCACAATGAAATCGAGCTGGGCAAAAAACGCGAAGAGGAAGCTTTGCGCAAACGCTTTGCCGCCTTTTTGGAAGATAAATTCGGCGCCCGCCCGCCTTTGGAAGGCAATACATACCTTAATAATTTGCTGATTAACCTCTATATGGTGCTTGACGGTACCGAACGCAGTATGATGATGTCAGTCTTAAACAGCGGGCATGGCATTGAGTTGGTACAGGCTGTTGACCGTACGCCGAAAGATGAAAATTTGCTCCGCAACTTCCGCCGTGAACTTGACGCTCAATATGTTGAGTATCATAACGGATTGGAGCGCGGTATGGGTATGGAACACGGTCGATAGTTAAATTTTTGCTATTATGATAGTTTTTTAAATACCGAAAATTTTTATGATTTTCAGCATTACTTTTTTTGGTGTTTTGAGCAAAAATTTTTGAAATTAAAAACGTATTATTAGTGGGTTATAGTATTTTTTAATTTTTATAAAAAAATGCTTGCAAAAAAATAAATATGGTGTAAATATATGCCTTGACATCGGGGCGTAGCTCAGCCTGGTAGAGCGCTTGGTTTGGGTCCAAGATGTCGCGTGTTCGAATCATGTCGCCCCGACCAATAAAACAGAAAAAGCGGTGTTTATCACCGCCTTTTCTGTTTTAAAGAACGAAGTGAGTGGATTAGAACACGCGAGGGAGCGTGTTTGACAAGGAGGCTTGGCGAGACGGGAGTATCGCCGAAAAAAGCCGACGCAGCGGCGCAGATTTTTTAACAAAAAAATCAAGCCAATCTCGTCGCCCCGACCAATATAAAAAAACGCCACCTTTTCAGGTGGTGTTTTTTTATATTGTTTTTGGGCCGCCGGTTCAAACACGTGAAGAAGCGCGCGAGGATAAAAACAACCTCTAAATGTTGTTTTTATCTCTTTGTTGCATGCTGGCTCATTTTTGCATCATGAGTTTAATATAGCATTTTTATTTTACTACTCCATAAGACAATTATATCCTTGTTTTTTTAGTTTTTTTGAAATAGTATGCTATATACATTTTATTAAATAGGAGAA
>OMQE01000060.1 GCA_900313155.1 uncultured Rhodospirillaceae bacterium
ATTGATATTGACCAATCGCCGATTGGGCGCACGCCGCGGTCTAATCCGGCAACATATACCGGCGTTTTCACCAATATTCGTGATTGGTTTGCCAATTTGCCGGAAGCTAAGGCGCGGGGTTATACTTCAGGATATTTTTCCTTCAACGTTGCCGGCGGGCGTTGCGAAGCCTGCAAAGGTGACGGCGTGATGAAAATTGAAATGAACTTTTTGCCCGATGTTTATGTGCCTTGCGATGCTTGCCACGGCACTCGTTATAATCGAGAAACTTTGGAAGTAAAATATAAGGATAAATCTATATCTGACGTTTTAGATATGACAATTGATGACGCCTATGTGTTTTTTGAGAATATTCCGGCTATCAAACGGCGCTTGGACGTGTTGCGCAAGGTTGGATTGGGCTATGTTAAGCTCGGACAGCCGGCACCGACACTTTCCGGCGGGGAAGCTCAGCGCATTAAGCTAACCAAAGAATTAAGCAAAAAAGCCACCGGACGCACACTCTATATTTTAGATGAGCCAACAACCGGATTGCATTTTGAAGATATTAAAAACCTGATGAATGTGCTGGAAATTTTAGTTGAAGAAGGCAATACGGTGGTGATTATTGAACACAATCTTGATGTGATAAAAATGGCTGATTACATTATTGACGTTGGACCGGAAGGCGGCGACGGCGGCGGCGAAATTATTGCCACCGGCACACCGGAAGACGTGGTCAAAAACAAACGTAGTTGGACCGGAAAATATTTGAAAGATAAACTCAAATAATCTTTTTAAAAACGGCATCTGGATTTGTGTATTTTAGTTCGGTAAAAAAGATGGGGCTGAAGTTTTTTGATGTTAAAAGCTATTCAATGTGTTGAATGGCAAAAGACAATGATTACCGAACAATAGAAAATATTTTTTTTCCTTTCTTGAAATAAATTGATAGCTCATTATTTTATGCTCAAAGGAGAGAAAAATGGCAGAATATAAATCGGACTTGCTCATCATCGGTTCCGGCCCTGCCGGATATACGGCAGGTATATATGCGGCGCGGGCAGGGATAAAGTCGCTGATTGTGGCCGGTGCGCAAAAAGGCGGACAGCTTATTCGTTCCAGCGAAGTAGAAAATTTCCCCGGATTTACGGAAGTTTTGAGCGGTTACGACTTGATGAACCGCATTCATCAACAAGCTATGAATTTGGGTGTCCACTTAATTGATGATGAAATTACTGAAGTAGATTTTTATGATCACCCGTTTGTTTGCAGTTCGGCAAGCGGCAATTCTTTTATGTCAAAGTCAATCATTATTGCGACCGGAGCGTCGGTCAATTGGTTAGGGTTGCCCAGTGAGCAAAAATACATCGGACATGGCGTATCTTCTTGCGCCACATGCGACGGATTTTTCTATAAAGGTAAAGAAGTTGCGGTTATCGGCGGAGGAAATTCGGCGTTGGAACAAGCGCTTTATTTGACCAACTATGTGGAAAAAGTGTATCTCATTCATCGACGCCACTCCTTTAATGCCGAGCACGCCTTACAAAAAAGGCTGTTTGAAAATCGGAAGGTTACCATTTTTTGGAACAATGTGGTTGATGAAATTATTGGAACAGATGAGCCGTTGGAAGTGACCGGTTTGCGGATTCGTAATGTTAAAAGCGATAAGAAAAAATTTTTAGATGTTGCCGGTGTGTTTGTCGCTATTGGACATCATCCGAACACCGAGTTGTTCCGGCGATATTTGCAGCTCGATTCGAGCGGATACATTGTGACGAAACCAAAAAGCAATGCCACCGATATCAAAGGTGTGTATGCCGCAGGTGATGTGTGTAATCCGTATCGACAAGCGATTATTGCCGCCGGTTGTGGTGCCAGAGCAGCACTTGAAGCCATACAAGCATTGTCATAAAAAAAGGCAGTCCAATGACTGCCTTTAAGACTATTGCTGAGGGTGAATCGTGGAGGCGATACGCTCAACCAAACTTCCAAACTGTTCAATACGAGCAACATGGTTAATCACAATAATTTTATCCAACACATATGTTTCTGCCTGTTCAAAGCGTCCGACATTGTGACACAGTGCATAGACCGTAATGCGATTTGTACGGTGGATGTCATTGGTTGGGGCACCATAGCCGCAAGAACCGAGTTCTACCTCCTCTGGAAAACGCATAGCGCACTCCTCATCTTTACTTAAAGATCGAGCACCGCTGTAAGGAATTTCCACAAGTTTGCTACGGTCTCTTTCCATATTCTCCACGAGCTGATATTCCGGCTCATCAAACAATTTCACATAAATGCTTCTGTATTTTAATGTAATACAAATCAAAGAAGCGTCTTGGTAAGTGATGTCTGTCGCTTCACCAGTGATTCTAATAATTTTCTTCATTTTTTGAATTTTTTAAGGATTAAACATAAAAATTTTATTTTTCCCAAAAATAACGGAATATTTAATTTTTGTCAAGATTGTTTTTTTCGCAAAAAAAACTCCCCAAAGTGGAGAGCTGAAATCATCTCTTATCAAATACTAGTCCTTGTGACGAAAGGTGATACGACCTTTAGTTAAGTCGTAAGGCGTCATTTCAATATCAACCTTATCGCCCACCATCACACGAATGCGGAACTTACGCATCTTACCGGCGGTGTGTGCCAAAATTTCCACCCCGTTCTCTAACTTTACCCGAAACATTGCGTTCGGCAACTTTTCAATCACTTCGCCGGTTAATTCCAGCAATTCTTCTTTACTCATCTAAAACCCTCAAAATTGTCATCTTTGCCCAAGGTATAAACACTTATTACGCATAATGCAAGAAAATTATGCAAAAAATGCTTATTTTTTTGCCGTTACAATTTTAATTGCATCTTCTTCGCTTAAACTGCTCGGAGCATAACCCTTTGGAATGGCGTAGTTATTTTTGCCACATTTGAGATACATACCATATTTGCCTTTGCTTAACAAAATATCTTCCTTTGTTGTCGGATGCTTGCCTAAAATTTTAGGTTCCGGCTTGGCAACGGCATTTTGGAGCAACTCTTCGGCGCGTTCCAAGGTAATGTTGAAAATATTATCCGCACCGGTCAGCGAGCGTGTTTTGGTGCCCTGTTTCAAATATTGCCCGAATTTGCCCAAATTTGCTTCAATACCATTGCCTAATTGGCGAGGCAAAGTCAGTAAAATCTGTGCCTGTTCCAAAGTCAATTCCTCCGGTTTGGCAAATTTCGGTAACGACGAACGCTTCGGTTTTTCGGTGGTTGCTGTCGCATCTTCGCCAAGTTGAACGTAATATCCGTATGGACCTTTTTTCAAATAGATATTAGTGCTATCCATTTGCCCGAGTAATTTATCTTCACCATTTTGTTGGCGTTGCACGGCTTTGGCAGAATCGGCATCTTCTTCCTCTTTGGTATCGGTAATCGGGTGCGTGTAGGAACATTCCGGATAGTTCGAACAGCCGATAAACGCGCCATAGCGACCGAACTTGATGCTCAAATGCCCTTTACCGCAAACCGGACAACTGCGCGGGTCTGAACCATCTTCGCGCGGCGGAAACAGGTGCGCCGAAAGCGCTGCATCAATGCGGTCAATGACCTCGGCAACTTGCAAAGGTTGCACATCTTCAACCGTTTTGATAAATTTAGCCCAAAAACCGCCAAGCAATTTTTTCCAATCCATCTGACCGGCAGAAATATCATCAAGATGTTCTTCCAGCTGCGCTGTAAAGTCGTATTCCACATATTTTTTGAAGAAATTTTCTAAAAATACGGTAACAATTCGTCCGCGGTCTTCCGGAATAAAACGTAATTTTTCCACTTTAACGTATTTGCGTTCTTGCAAAACGGCAATAATATTAGCATAGGTTGACGGTCGACCAATGCCCAATTCTTCAAGTTTTTTCACCAAACTTGCTTCCGTAAAGCGTGGCGGCGGCGTGGTAAAATGTTGTGCCGGCTTGATATCGCCTTTGGTCACATTTTCGCCGGTTTCAACATTCGGCAAAATAATGTTATCATCATTGTCGCTTTCGTCATCTTTGCTTTCTTGATAAAGCTTTAAAAATCCGTCAAACTTAATCACCTGACCGGTGGCACGGAGCAAAATTTTATCATCTGCCGAAACGGCATCAACCACCACCTTATCCAAAATAGCCGGATTCATCTGGCAGGCAACCGTGCGTTTCCAGATCAGTTCATACAAGCGATGAGCGTCATTATCAAGCTTAGTTTCCAGCTTTTTCGGTGTGTTCAAAACATCTGACGGACGAATAGCCTCGTGCGCTTCTTGAGCATTTTTGGTCTTGTTTTTATATTCTTTTGGTGTTTTCGGCACATAGGCGTCGCCAAAATATTTGGCAATCGCTTCACGACAGGCCTTTATGGCATCTTTAGAGAGATTAACGGCGTCGGTACGCATATAGGTTATCAAACCGTCTTCATAAAGTTTTTGCGCTACCTGCATGGTCTTCTTGGTCGAAAAGCGTAATTTACGCGAAGCCTCTTGTTGCAAGGTGGAGGTGGTGAACGGCGGTGTCGGATAGCGACTGGCTTTTTTGCGTTCAACGTCGGCAATGTGGAACTCTTGCGCTTCAATTTTAGCTTTGGCATCAAGAGCTTTTTCTTCGGTATTGAGCGTAAATTTTGCCAGCTTTTTACCATCTAAATTGATGAGATGAGTGGTCATTAAGGCATTAGTTTTAGTCAGCAAATCAACATCTATGGTCCAATATTCTTCCGGTTTGAATTTTTCTATTTCGTTTTCACGTTCGCAAACCAGTCGTAAAGCCACCGATTGCACACGTCCTGCTGATTTAGACCCCGGAAGTTTACGCCATAATACCGGTGAAAGCGTAAAGCCCACCAAATAGTCAAGTGCACGCCGCGCCATATAGGCCGAAACCAAATCTTGGTCAATTTTGCGCGGATTTTCGATTCCTTCTTTCACTGCCGATTTGGTAATTTCGTGGAAAACCACACGCTGAATTTTTTTACCGCCAAGCTGCTTTTTAGCCTTTAATTCTTCTAAAATATGCCATGCAATTGCTTCTCCTTCTCTATCCGGGTCGGAGGCGAGAATGAGTGTGTCACAATCTTTGAGCGCGGTTATAATATCGTTTAGGCGTTTGCGTCCCATACCGCTGAACTCCCAACGCATAGCAAAATCGTTATCCGGATCAACCGAGCCGTCTTTGCTTGGTAAATCGCGGATATGTCCGTAGCTGGCAAGGACTTTATAATCACTACCCAAATATTTGTTAATTGTTTTGGCTTTTGCCGGAGATTCTACAACCACTAATTTCATATTTTATCTATTCCTCACTTAATTCGCGCCACTTTGTTACCGGCGTGCCGTTCAATTTTTCCGGCAAATTCCAAATCTAAAATCTGCATGAAAAAATCGGCTTGCTCCAAACCGCTGTTGCGCAAAAGCTCGTCAATGTCAACACCTTCATAACTGATCAGCTCCAAAAGCGGAACTTTTTCGGTTGGCGTTTCAACTATTGCCGGCTCTATAATTTTCTGCCTTGAAATATTTGCCTTATTTTCCGGTTTGTCAAGTCCCTTCAATTCAAGCTGATAATTTTTTATTTGCTTGCTTTGGGTGATACTTAATACATTAAGTATATCATCGGCATTTTCTGTTAATATTGCTCCTTGTTTGATGAGATGATTTGGTCCGGCCGAGCGACTCTCTATTGGCGAACCGGGGACGGCAAAAATTTCTTTGCCTTGTTCCAAAGCCTGCTGTGCCGTAATCAGTGAACCGGAATGAATACCGGCTTCTACCACCAATGTTCCGGCGCTCAATGCGGCAATAATTCGATTGCGCCGCGGAAAATTGGATATTTGCGCTGCTGTGCCGAGCGGAAATTCGGAAACCAACAGACCTTGTTCGGCAATTTGATAATAAATGTCGTTATTTTCCGGCGGGTAAATTTCATCAACACCTGTGCCTAAAACCGCGATTGTCGGCCCTTGCTTGTTTTTGGCGTAAAGCGCACCTTTATGAGCGGCGCAGTCAATGCCGCGCGCCATACCGGAAATTACCAAAACATCATTTTCGGTTAAATCGTAAGCAATGTGTGATGCCATTTTACGTCCGCCGATGGAAGCGTTGCGCGCGCCGACAATGGCAACAGAGGCCGGATGTTTGAGCAAATTGATGTTGCCCAGTGTATAAAGAACCGGCGGTGCATCGTTAAGTTGGCGCAAGGCTTCGGGATAGGTTTTGTCTTGATAAGATATAATTTGAACCCCCGTTTTTTGTGCTTTCGCCACCATATCCTCCGCCTCACTTTGGCTGAAAACAGCTTTTTTTGCAGCCAACAAGGCTAGTGCTTGGTCTAAATTATGATCGCTTTTTTGCAACAATTTATAAAACGTCACCGGTCCGATGCCGTCAGTATTTATAATTTGCAAAATTTTAATTAAATCCGACACTCGGCTAACCTTTTTTCTTGAAGCTGATTTTACTTTCCTGTCCTTTGAGTAAGCGCGCAATATTGGCGTGATGGCGCACAATAATCAACACGGCCAAGGCACTGTAAAACACCGCATATATCGGCGGGCACATAAAATAGGCGATAACCGGCATAGCGGCTGCCGCTGTTAAAGCTGACAAAGAAGAATAGCGGAAGGCAAAAGCCATAATCAGCCAAATCCCCAAAGCAACCAACGCAACCAAAGGCTGTGTCATTAAAATAAAGCCAAATGCCGAAGCCACCCCTTTGCCGCCTTTGAATTTGAGCCAAATCGGAAAATTATGTCCCAAAACACCGAATGTGCCGGCAACAACCGAAGCTAAATCTTGCAAATTAAGCGGTTGTCCGTCAAACTGTGCAATATCCAAACTTGGCGAAAATTGATGAGCTGCATAGGCCGCCAACCCGGCTTTAAACGCATCTAATATCACCGTTAAAAGCGCCAACCATTTGTTGCCGGTGCGCAAAACATTGGTGGCGCCGATGTTGCCTGAACCGATTTTGCGAATATCGCCGTAGCCGGCCAAATAGCACAAAACCAAACCGAACGGTATTGAACCGGCTAAATAACCGCCGATGGCGCAAATCAATAACAATAAAATCATTTTTTTAGTCCTCCGGAATTAAATTTGCTTTATTTGTAAGCAAAAATAATCAAAATTTCAACCTAAATTTAACACTTTACAAATAATCTGCTGAAAACCTTTAAAATAATGATGACAAAGCAAATAAATCGGCTAACATACAAGCAGATTTTTTTGCAAAAAGAGGGAATAATGACACCTGTATATAAGCGAATTTTGCTCAAACTTTCCGGCGAAGGCATGGCCGGTGATGCAAAAACGGGCATAGATATGGCACTGACTGATAAGTTAGCTGCCGATATTGCCCGTGTTGTGCGCGCAGGTGTGGAAGTGTGCGTGGTTGTTGGTGGCGGTAATTTTTTCCGCGGTGCAAAAAATGCGGCGGCAACCATGGACCGCAGTGTGGCCGACCAAATTGGTATGATGGCAACGGTGATGAATGCTTTGGCATTGCGTTCGGCGTTACAGAATCAAGGAATTAAAGCAACGGTTTATTCCGGTTTTCCGGTTCCGAAAGCATGTCAGTCGTATCAATTTGAAAAGGCGATGAATTCGCTTGAAAACGGTGAAACGTTGATTTTTGCCGGAGGAACGGGAAGCCCGTATTTTACGACCGATTCCGGTGCAACGTTGCGAGCAGTGGAAATGCATTGTGATGTTTTGATGAAAGCAACGCAGGTAGATGGTGTATATAGTGCCGACCCGCGCACTAATCCGTCGGCAGAACGTTATGACGAAATAAGCTATGCTGAAGTGTTGGATAAGCGCTTGCAGGTAATGGATTTAACTGCGGTGGCAATGGCGAGCGATAATAAATTGCCGATTATGGTGTTTGCGCTCAAAGAAAAAGATGCTTTGTTCAAAGCTGTTTGCGGGGATATCAAACGAACGATTATCAAATAAATATGAGGGATGACATGGATTACAATACATTAAAAACAGATACCACGGGACGTATGGAAAAAACTTTGGAGGCGATGAAGGCGGATTTGTC
>OMQE01000022.1 GCA_900313155.1 uncultured Rhodospirillaceae bacterium
AACATACCTATTTCTATGGCGCTTCCCAACAAAGATGAGCCGCCGTAAGATATAAACGGCAAAGTCATACCTTTAGTCGGAATAATATGCAAAGAAGATGCCATATTCACAAAAGCCTGCAACCCCAAAGAAGCCGCTAAACCAACCTCTGCATACATTACAAACAAATTCGTTTCTTTCATGGCGGCACGCAAGGCGCGGGTAATAATTACCGCAAATAAAACAATGATAATCAAACACAGCCAAACGCCATATTCTTCGCCGGCAACGGCAAAAACAAAATCGGTATGCGCGTCAGGAATATGTAATTTAACGGTTCCTTCTCCCGGACCGCGGCCGACTAAATTCCCGTTTTGGAAGGCCTCCATGGCACGGTTGATTTGGTAACTGGTTTCATCACTGCCATATAAAAACTGGTCCACACGCGCATGAAAGTGCGGAAAAGTAAAGTAGAGCACAAAAAGTACCGCTATGCCACCAGCCGCTAAAATCCCCACAAACAACATCGGCAACCCCGCCAAAAACAGTTGTAAACCGAAAATTGCAGTGACCAATAGTGTCATGCCCACATCAGGTTGCAACAAAAGCAAACCGGCAATAGCGCCATATAGCCCGATAGAAACAGCCATCCCCGGAAAATAGTCATACTTTTTACCACAATCCAAAAGCCAAGCAGTCACCACAATAAAAATCGGCTTCATAAATTCCGATGCCTGCATTGAAAAACCGGCGATACTCATCCAACGTTTTGCGCCTTTTGTTTCAAAACCAAAAAACAACGTTAAAACTAACAGGCCGAAGCACACCACAAAACCCAGCAAAGAAAGGCGACGAATGGTTTTGAGTTTGAGCATGGATAAAAAGAAAATAATGCCGATGGAAGCAATCACATAAAGAACCTGTTTGCGCACAAACCAAAAATCATCTACATTGATGCGCCGCGCCACCGCAGGGCTGGCTGTGATATCTAAAATGATACCAATAGATAATAAGGCCAGCGATACAAACAAAATAACCTTATCTACGGTCCATAGCCACTTGGCTAAAGCATTATGACTTTGACGTGAAAAACTAACCATAAAATATCCTTACAAAATAAAAATCAAACTGCCGACACCGGCTAGCACCAATGCGGTTGTCCAAAATGAAAAAACAACTTTTTTCTCGCTCCAGCCAAGTTGCTCAAAATGGTGATGTATCGGCGCCATTTTGAAAAAGCGCTTTCCGGTTTTTTTATAATATGCCACCTGAATCATTACCGATAGAGTTTCTGCCACAAATACACCGCCGACAATGGCGAGTAAAATTTCACTTTTAGTCATTACCGACACAGCACCAAGCAGAGCACCCAAAGCCAAAGAACCGGTATCGCCCATAAAAACGCGTGCCTTAGGTTTGTTGTAGTATAAAAAACCTAAGCAGGCGCCAACCACCGCTGCGCATACAACCGCAACTTCACCGGAACGCGGAATATAATGCATTATTGAACTATCTGCACCGCAAAAATAGGCAACCGCACCAAAAAAGCAAAAAGCAATAATCAACAAACCGGAGGCTAAACCGTCAAGTCCATCACTTAAGTTAACCGCATTAGAAGCACCCGAAATCACCACCACGGCAAACGGAATATACAGCCAACCGATATTAAGCACAACATCTTTAAAGTATGGAATAGTCAAACCGGTGTTGATGTTTTTTGTGGTTGCCGCGGTTATAATGCTGGCAGCCAGTAAAGCGGTTAAAAATTGTAAAAACAATTTCATTCGTGCCGTCATGGCATTAGAACTTTGACGTTTAACTTTCCAATAGTCATCAATAAAGCCGGTAATACCATACATAACAAGCACCATTAAGCTAACCCACACAAAATGGTATTGAATTTGGGCAAAAAACAGAATTGATAAAATTGCGGCACCCAAAATCAACAGTCCGCCCATCGTCGGCGTTCCTTTTTTGGTTTTTAAATGGCTTTGCGGACCATCGGCTCGTATCGGTTGACCTTTTTGTTGATGCTGATGTAAAAAACTGATCAGTGGCGCGCCAAAAGCCAAACTGATGACTAAAGCAACAACAAAAGCACCGCATATACGATAAATGAGCGGCCATTCCATATTAAAAAACGCAAACATAAACAATTCTCCCCGAAATTCAGATATTAGACACAGTGTAGCGTTAATATCTAAAATAAATCTTAAAAAAACAAGAATTGTTTGATATAAATTGTAAATAATTTATTTAAGTTTATTCCAACCGGATTGTGCGGGTTTGCTTGTTGTTTGTGTTTTTGGTGTATTCGTCGATGTTTCGGTACTCCATTTGCGTAAATTAGCTTCAGCATTTCCCAAACGGCGTACTTTTTCTTTTTGCGCCTGATTCTGCACTTGCCCGTTAGCCACCATCTGTCCTAAAAGCGCCGGTGAAACATAAGGTTCTGCCAAACTGCCGTATGCTTTGGTAATTTTTTCCATAATTTCACCACCGGGAGCCGCATTTACCGTAACAACCTCGCGCCCGTGATAAAATGTTACAGCCGGACAAGGGTAAGAAAGTAAAACATCGGTTGAATCCGGACCGTAAATATAGCGCAGCATAATTTTAGGCGAAATGCTACAACTATCCATATTGCCCGAAAAGGCCGTCATATTACTCCAAAGCGTGTCTTTGAATAATTTAATGCCGCTTTCTGAAAGTTCTCCACACGAGCCTTTAACAGCCATGCCGTTCAAAACATATCCTTCGTTTTGCGGATCGGCATAAGACACCGTATAACAAAAAACTTTTTCAGCTTTTTCAATATTGCGGGCTGCCGAAGCCGGAACACGGCTGCTTAAAAAAGACGACAAAATTTGGCTTGCCGGTTTAGCTTGTTCAAGTGTATTGTTTTCTGTTGGTATATCTAATTCATCTTCTTCGCCCAAGCCAAACAAATCATCAGCGGCAAAACTTGGTGATGCAACAAACAACACACTTAAAGCCCATATCGCAAATTTATTCATCATCTTTCTCCCTAGTATGCAACAAGCACTATAATAATGTACGAATAATAGTAAAATTCTCGTAAATGTAAATGAGAAAAATTTTTATTGATATGTTTTTTGGTAAAAATTATAAAAAAACTTGTTGATTTTTTACAGCCGAACTTGCTATATAGAATATAATTGATTAAGGTAGCGTATCTGTTAATTTTAAGTATAGAGTGTAAAGTGAAAACAGTTTCGAAATTAAAAACAGCTATTTTGTATGCCGAGGCAATGTATGACGGAGCCGAACAAGCCGGTGATTTGAATGCTATTTATGCTAATGCTCAACGTTTGGCGAATATGTCGGTGGCAGATTCGGCGCAAATGGAAAAATTGAATAATCCGCTGATTTCGACAGATGATAAAATCAGAGTTTTAGAAACTTTAGCCAATAAATTGCAATTTTGCCAAAGTATGTTAAACACTTTGAAAATTTTAGCTCAGACCGGCAAACTTAATTTGTTGCAAATGATTTGCGGACAGTTTGTTGAACTTTATCAACAACGCCACAATATTGCGCAAGTTGATGTAACAACCGCTGTTGAATTGGCACCGGCGCAAGATGCTAAATTGAAAGATAAACTCAAGGCAATATTTAAAAAAGAAATTTTAATTAACTATATTATTGACCCGCAAATTATGGGCGGACTGATAATTAAGAACGGAACAAATTTTATAGATAATTCCATCCGTCACAAATTGAGTGCGTTGGAACAGCTTATGAAAGGGACAAAGTAAATGTCTGTACAAGCAGATGAAATATCTTCAATTTTGAAAGAAAAGATAGCCGATTTCGACTTGTCGACCGATATGTCGGAGGTAGGACGCGTACTTTCCGTTGGTGACGGTATTGCACGTGTCTACGGCTTGGATAAAGTTCAACTTAACGAAATGGTCAGCTTTGCCAACGGCACGAAAGGTATGGCTCTGAACTTGGAAGAAGACAGTGTCAGCGTGGTGCTTTTCGGCTCGGATGAAGGAATTAAAGAAGGCGATATCGTTAAGCGCACAGGGCAAATTGTGAGCGTGCCGGTAGGTATGGGGTTGCTCGGTCGTGTGGTTGATGCTTTGGGTAACCCGATTGACGGTATGGGAGAAATCAAGGCAGAACAATACAGCAACGCCGAAATTAAAGCACCGGGGATTATTCCAAGGCGCAGTGTGCATGAACCTGTTCAAACAGGCTTGAAGGTTATCGATTCGCTGATTCCGATTGGGCGCGGACAACGTGAGCTGATTATCGGCGACCGCCAAACCGGTAAAACGTCGATTATCATTGATACCATTATCAACCAAAAACGCACGAATGATGCCGCCAAAAGTGATAAAGAAAAGTTGTTCTGTATCTATGTTGCGGTGGGACAAAAACGTTCGTCAGTAGCTCAAGTGGTGAAAACTTTGCGTGATTATGGTGCGATGGACTATACTATTGTGGTAGCTGCGACCGCTTCCGAAGCAGCTCCGTTGCAGTTTTTGGCGCCTTATGCCGGCACCGCGATGGGGGAATATTTCCGCAACAATGGTATGCACGCTGTTATTTTCTATGATGACTTATCTAAACAAGCTGTGGCATATCGTCAAATGTCGCTCTTAATTCGCCGTCCGCCTGGACGTGAAGCGTACCCTGGTGATGTGTTCTATTTGCACTCCCGTTTGTTAGAGCGTGCGGCTAAAATGAATGACGATTATGGCGCCGGTTCGTTGACCGCTATGCCGGTGATTGAAACACAAGCCGGTGATGTGTCGGCCTATATTCCAACCAACGTTATTTCCATTACCGACGGGCAAATCTTTTTGGAAACAGCTTTGTTCTATCAAGGTATTCGTCCGGCGGTGAACGTGGGTATTTCGGTATCTCGTGTAGGTTCGGCGGCACAAATTAAGGCCATGAAACAAGTTTCCGGTTCAATGAAGTTGGATTTAGCGCAATATCGTGAAATGGCTGCATTTGCCCAATTTTCGGCAGATTTGGATAAATCAACGCGCAACTTGCTTGATAAAGGTTCAAAACTGACTGAACTTTTGAAACAACCGGTGCATCAACCAATGGCAACTGAAGAAGAGGTAGCTTCTATTTTTGCCGGTGTGAACGGTTATTTAACGAAATTGAAGGTCAGTGATGTTAAAGAATTTGAGGCTTTAAGTTTGGAACATTTGCGTACGGCTCATCCGGAATATTTGGCAGAAATCAAAGAAAAACGCGTTATTTCTCCGGAATTGAAGGAAAAATTGAGCGCATTTTATGCCGAATTTGTTGATAATTATTTGAAAAAACAGGAAAAGGCAGCGTAAATAAATGGCCGGATTAAAAGAATTACGAACACGGATTGACGCCATCAAATCAACGCAGAAAATTACTTCGGCGATGAAGATGGTGGCGGCTTCCCGCTTGCGTCGGGTGCAAATTTTGGTGGATAAAAACCAAGGATATTCCGAAAATTTGCGCCGCTCGGCATTGCGCGTGAAAATGGAAATTGAAGCTGAAGAAAAGGCCAAAAATATCCGTTTTATTCGTCCGACATTGCTGCAAGCAAAAGCTAATCCGCAGAAATATACACTCTATGTGCTGTCTTCTGACCGAGGCTTGTGCGGTGCCTATAACAGTAATGCGGCAAAATGTGCGGCTCAGCGGATTAACGAGCTGCAAAATGCCGGTAAAATCGTCAAGGTTATCTGTGTGGGTAAAAAGGCGTATGATACGTTACGCCGTATGTTTCGTGACAGCAATATCAGCATTGAACGCATGGTGCTCGATGCCCACAATTTGTCGTATCCGAAAGCAGCGGCTAAAATAGCCGATCAGGTTTTGAATGCTTTTCAAAATGGGAAATTTGATGTATGCGAGTTTGCTTATGCGCAATTTGTGTCGGCTATCAGTCGCAACTTTGTGTGTGAACAGGTTTGTCCGCTTGATTTGAATTCGGAACATTTACCGGAAGAACAGTTGCAGTTGATTAACCGTTCCGGTGATGCTTTTTATGAATATTTGCCGGATAAACTGATGCTTTTGACCAATATTTTACCGATTTTGTTTAATGACAATATTTTCAAAATTTTGGTCAATGCAGCAGCCAGCGAACATGGCGCGCGCATGAGCTCAATGGATAGCGCAACACGCAATGCAAAGAAGATGATTAGTGAATTAACATTAAAATACAACAGCTTACGGCAATCGGCAATTACGACCGAGTTGATTGAAATTATTGCCGGCGCTGAAGCAATTTAAGGAGAACGATGACAATGGAAAAAAGTAACAAAGCGCAGATTATTGGCCACATTCATCAGGTGTTGGGCGCAGTTGTCGATGTTAAGTTTGATAATGAAAACGATTTGCCGGATATTTTAACGGCATTGGAATGCAATAATAATGGCAAGCGCTTGGTTTTGGAAGTGGAACAGCACCTTGGTGATTGCGTGGTTCGTTGTATTGCCCTTGATGCAACCGACGGTTTGGTTCGCGGATTAGAGGTAATCAATACCGGCGAGCCGATAAAAGTTCCGGTTGGTCCAGAACTTTTGGGACGTATTATCAATGTGTTAGGAGAACCGGTTGATGAAAGAGGTGAGGTAAAGAGCACTATGTATTCCCCTATTCACCGCGATGCTCCGGCCTTTACCGACCAATCGACTAAAGAAGAAATTTTGGT
>OMQE01000087.1 GCA_900313155.1 uncultured Rhodospirillaceae bacterium
CTTGACAATACTTTGCAGGATATTTTAATCCGCTATAATCGCATGCAGGGCAAAAAAGTGCTGTGGCAACCGGGGACCGACCATGCCGGTATTGCAACACAAATGGTGGTAGAGCGCAATTTGGCTAAAGAAGGACTAACACGTCACGATTTAGGACGTGAAAAGTTTATTGAAACCGTCTGGGAATGGAAAAAGCAATCCGGCGGAACAATTTGTAAGCAATTGCGTCGTTTGGGAGCTTCGTGCGATTGGAGCCGCGAGCGTTTCACCATGGACGAAGGACTTTCTCGCGCGGTGCGCAAAATTTTTGTTTCGCTCTACAAAGACGGCTTAATTTATAAAGCTAAAAAGCTTGTCAACTGGGACCCGAAACTTGAAACCGCCGTTTCGGATTTGGAAGTGGTGCAAAAAGAAACGGTTGGCAAAATGTACTACTATAAATATCCTTTGGAAGATAATCCGAATGAATTTATCCATATTGCCACCACTCGTCCGGAAACCATGTTTGGTGATACGGCAGTTGCTGTTTCAAAGGACAATGAAAAACTTAAACATTTGATTGGTAAAAACTGTATTTTGCCAATTGTTAACCGCGTGATTCCGATTATTGCCGATGACCATGCCGACCCTGAAAAAGGTACCGGTGCGGTGAAAATTACGCCGGCGCACGATTTTAACGACTTTGAAGTCGGTAAACGTCATAATTTGCCGATGATTAACATTTTGAATCCGGATGCCACGCTCAACGAAAATACGCCGTATGCCGGTATGAGCACGCAAGAAGCACGTGTAAAGACGATTGAGGAATTGGAAAAGCTCGGTTTGATGGAAAAAATTGAAGAACATCCGATGGTCATTCCTTATGGTGATCGCAGCGGTGTGGTGATTGAGCCGTATATGACCGACCAATGGTTTGTTGATGCGCCGAAATTAGCTGTTGAAGCACGCCGTGCCGTGCACGATAAAGAAATGGAATTTGTGCCGGCCGTGTATGAAAAGACTTATTTTGAATGGATGAACAACATTCAGCCGTGGTGTATTTCTCGTCAATTGTGGTGGGGGCATCAGATGCCGATTTGGTATGGTCCGGACGAAACAATTTTCTGTGAAGAAAATGAAGAAGAAGCGCAGATTGTTGCAGATAAGCACTATGGCAAGCATGTTGAATTGCGCCGCGAAACAGATGTTTTAGACACTTGGTTTTCATCGGGCTTATGGGCATTTTCAACACTCGGTTGGCCGGAAAGCACTGAATACTTAAAAACATTTTACCCGACTTCAGTGTTGGTAACCGGCTTTGATATCATCTTTTTCTGGGTTGCCCGCATGATGATGATGAGTATGTATATGATGAAACGCGTGCCGTTCAAAAAATGCTATATTCACGGCTTGGTGCGTGATGAACAAGGACGCAAAATGAGCAAGTCTAAAGGCAACACCGTTGACCCAATGGAAACAATCGAGAAATATGGTGCCGATGCGTTGCGTTTCTTTATGGCTTCGTCTGAAACACAAGGGCGTGATATTAACCTTTCAGATTCACGTATTCAGGGCTATCGTAACTTTGCAACAAAGCTTTGGAACGCCACTCGTTTTTGCGAAATGAACGAATGCTATTCGGTTAAAGATTTTGATGTAAAAAATGCCAAGCTTGAAATCAATAAATGGATTGTAGCTAAAGCAATTGAAACCACCAAAGAAGTGACTGATAATTTGAATAACTATCGTTTTTCTGATGCGGCAAATGCGGTTTATCAATTTGTTTGGGGTACTTTCTGTGACTGGTATATTGAATTGACCAAGCCGATTTTCTATGGTGAAAATGCCGATGATATTAAAGAAACTCGTGCCACCGCGGCTTGGGTACTTGACCGAATTTTAGTGATTTTGCATCCGTTTATGCCGTTTGTAACTGCTGAATTGTGGAACAACTTAACAACCCGCAGCACGAAGTTGATTAAGGCAGAATGGCCGTTAAATGAAAACATTAACGAACAAAACAAAGCTGAAATTGACTGGGCTATCGACTTTATTTCAGCCGTACGTTCACTCCGTTCGGCCATGAATTTGCCGGCCGGTGCCAAATTACATGTTTATACCAAAGCTTCTGAGGCCGATTTGAAAACCCTTGACAAGCAAAATAAGCTGATTTGCACATTGGCTCGTTTGGAAGCGCTTGAACCGTTGGGTAATAAAGAAATCAGTAAAGATATGGTGCAAACGGTTTGCCGTGATGCCACAATTCTGATTCCGCTCAAAGGTGTGGTAGATTTTGCTGCCGAGCGTGAACGTTTGAATAAAGAACTTGAAACACTAAATAAAAACTTGGAAAACTATGCGCGCAAATTGAATAACGAAAGCTTTGTGGCCAAGGCACCGGAAAAGGTGGTGGCGGAAGAAAAACGTCGCCAATCCGAAGCACTGGAAAATAAGGCCAAAGTAGAAGAAGCCTTGGCGCGTATAGCTAATTTTTAATGGAGAAAAATATGAAGAAATTTATTTTATCATTGATGATGGTTAGTTTTTTGGCGGCTTGCGCCACCGACCCTTATACCGGTGAAAGCAAAGTTTCTAAAACCGCGTGGGGAACCGGTATCGGCACGGCTGTTGGTGCCGGCTTGGGCGCTATTATCGGCGGTGAAAAAGGTGCGCTGATCGGTGCCGGTGTTGGTGCGGCAGCCGGTGCGGCAAGTGGCGGTTATATGGATATTCAGGCACGTAAATTGCGTCAGCAGTTAGCCGGAACAGGTGTTCAGGTGTTACGTGACGGTGACAATGTTCGCTTGATTATGCCGAACAGCATCACCTTTAATACTAATGAAGCCACCCTGAAAGTAACATCTAACAGAGTTTTAGATTCAGTGGCTTTGGTAGCAAAAGAATATGATAAAACCAAGTTGCAAATTGTCGGCTATACTGATAGTACCGGTAATGATAAAATCAACATTCCGCTTTCGCAAAGACGTGCGCTGGCTGTGGCTAACTATTTGGCGTTGCGCGGAGTTGAAGCAGGTCGTTTAAATGCCTATGGTGCCGGCGCGGCTAACCCGATTGCCTCTAACGCCACCGAAGAAGGCAAAGCACAAAACAGACGTGTGGAGATTATGCTGATTAACGCACAATAATTTGCTTTTGCTAAAGCAACAAAAATGCCGCTCTTTTCAGGGCGGTATTTTTGTTATGTTGCTAATATACAGATTTTGATGCGGTTTCTATAACGTTAAGAATGTTTTTTGCCAGAGTTCTGTTATGAATTTTGTAGTAAGCGCGCAC
>OMQE01000007.1 GCA_900313155.1 uncultured Rhodospirillaceae bacterium
GCAAAACTGTGAACCAGCGGAATTTCAAACACTTTTGCCTCAGCGGCATCAACAATTTTAAGTTCATCTTCTTGCTTTGGCGTTACAACATCTTCGTTTTCTTTCGGCTCGTCCAAAACAGCTGCATCAACAATCGGCAACGCATTATCAGCAACGGTTTGTGCACTCTGTTCAGATGCCTCATCATTTTCCGGTGCAAACAAAATGTCGTTTACCGGCGGCTCTGTCTTTGTTGCCACGCTCTCAACTTCTGTTTGTGGTTCTTGTTCGGCAATAATTGCCTCATCGCTGATATCGTTTTGTTGTGTCAAAGCATGATATTTTTCTAAAATAGGGTCGTTTTCTTCGTTAACGGCGAAAAGTTCGATATTTCTCGTCTCCGTTTCAGCCACAGAAACAGTCTTCTCCGATTTATCAGCCCAAAGCACAAAATACGCCTTGGTTGCCGCAACAACGGCAACTAACGAAAAAATGAAGCTTCCTAAAAAGCATTTTAAACCAAATTTCGGCATTTATTAAAACCCTGTATTTGCAAGAATATCCACGCCCAAAAGACACAAATATCCTAGTCTTTTGTTTTGACGATACAACAAATTATGTTAAAATACAGTTAATGCTTTAAGATATTTTATCTTGAGGCATTTCTTTAAGAAAATTGAAATGCAAAAAACTATTCTCGGCGCGCTAAATTTTGTGCCAAAGCAACCACGGCATCACTCACATCTGATGCCACGGCATCAAAACCTGCTCCTTTGCACAAATTATCTTCATCGGCATAAAGCCCGCGGTTAATTTCCAGTTGCAATGTTGAAATATTCTGGCGCGGTTGACAATAGTTGAAGGTGATATAAGCGCCTGAATACGGGCAATTAAATTCTACGTTATAATTTTTGTTCCAGAACTGGCCGGCTAAAAAATCGCTCATATCTTGCGGACAGCTCTGTGAAAACAAGTTTCCTAAACAAATATCTATTCCCGAGCGGTCATCAATAATCGAACAAATTTTAGAAGGCATAGAGTGACAATCAAGCACCAAGCAAAAACCAAATTTTTTAAGCGCCACGTCTATCAGCTGTTGCAAACGATTATGATAGACATCATAAACCTTTTTCAAACGCTCTTGAACTTCTTTGTAGTCTAACAGACCGGCATATAAATTTTCGCGTTTGTAATTGATGCGGTGAATGACACCCAAACCGGCGCGGCAATGCTTATCAAACATCAACTCCTGCTCTTTGGGATAATTGTAAAACATTGTCGGGTCAAGCTCCAATTTATCTCGATTAAGGTCCACAAAGGCGCGGGTAACTTCCATTTTGAGCATTGTCAAACCGGCATCAACAGCACCTTGCAACAGCTCGTCAACAAACAAATCTTCATTGCGGCGCATGGTTGGCACGTCGCTGTTCGTGCTTTCCACAAATTCCGGCGGAAAATATTGCCCGCTGTGCGGCACAGAAAGAACAAGCGGAAATTGCAAATTATCGGTATTAAATTCGCTTAGAATCTTCATTTTTTTGTATGCTGGCGCAATTTTAAGTTTTTGATTATCCATTGTTTGCCGGCCTCCGTTGTTTGACCGCTCTTTTCTTTTTGGTAGATTTTTTTTCTACCGACCAGCCGAATTTACCTATTTTTTTGCCCAATTCGTAATAAAAGCCGTGTGCATAAGCTAAAAGTCCGGCTTTTTCTAAATTCAGAGCCCCGTTTTTATCAATCAACTTTTCATCAACATTTACTGCCAAAACTTCGGCTAAAAACATATCATGCGAACCAAACGAGGTTATATTTTTAACTTTGCATTCGAGCGAAATAGGTGCTTCAGCCACTTGCGGCGCCTTAACCTTGGTACACGGCGCGGCGTGTATGCCGGCAAGGGCAAATTTATCAACATCTTTTCCGCTTTTAACGCCGCATAAATCCACAGCTTTGGCTAAAGTGCTTGTTGGCACGTTAATCACAAACTCGCCGCTTTCTTTAATCAGCCGATGGCTGTATCTGCTCGGGCGCACAGAAACATAAACCAACGTTGGTTCGGTGCAGACAATACCGGTCCAAGCGGCGGTCATCACGTTTGGCTTTTCCATGGTTCCGCAAGACACGAGCGCCGGCGGCACCGGTGCGAGCATTGTTCCTGCTTTCCATGTTATTTTTGCCATTCAGTCAAAATCCTCTATTTATTAAGATTTTGTTACTATATATCATATTTTTACAAACGTCAAGACCTGCGGTCAAACGTGCCGCAGGTCCAACAAGTATCAGGAATAAAACTATGAAAAAACATCATAGACAATATAAATATAACACTTTTTTATGCCTTTCAATATAGGTCGAAAGCGTAAAATTCGCCGATAAATAGTTTAATAAGTTGTAAAATATGGTTGTCAAAACCCGATAATGAGCTAATCTGAAAATAAATAACGGAGAAAAAAATGAAAGAATTAAATTTAGAAAAATTGTCTTTTGAAGATGCTTTGGTGCAGCTTGAAAATATTGTGCGCGAGTTGGAAAGCGGCAAAATTAAACTTGATGATGCCGTTGAGGTTTACGAAAAAGCTACGGCACTGAAAAAGTTTTGCGAAAACAAGCTTAAAGCCGCTCAACTCAAAATAGAAAAAATAAATGTTGCCGCCGATGGTAGTATTCTAACCGAACCTTTAGATAAAACAGAAGAAGAATAGTAATGACAGATATTCTTGCCGTCTTAAAACAATTTTGCACTGAATTTAATCCATATTTACAAAGCTGTTTTCCATTGCCGCAGGGCGCCGAGAAGCGGGTGGTTGAAGCGATGAGCTATTCGGTGATGAACGGTGGTAAACGTTTGAGGGCTTTTTTGGTTTGCAATACTGCCGATTTGTTCGGAGTACCGACAAAAGTTTCTTTTCCGGTAGCGGCGTCTTTGGAAATGTTACACGCCTATTCGCTTGTTCATGATGATTTGCCGGCAATGGATAATGATGATTTACGCCGGGGCAAACCGACTTGCCATAAACAATTTGACGAAGCCACTGCCATTTTGGCCGGCGATGGACTGCAAACTTATGCATTTGAATATTTAGCTAATTCTTTAGAAATCAGACCTGAAATTCGATTGACTTTACTGCAACTTTTGGCAAGCGCCGGCGGTGCTTTTGGTGGTATGGTTGCCGGTCAAACACTTGATTTATATGCCACATCTACCGGTAATCAAAAAGAAGATGAAGATATTATTGCCCGTTTGGAAGAAATGAAAACCGGTCGATTACTGCGTTACGCTGTCGAATCCGGTGCTGTTTTGGGACAAGCACCGTTGGATGTTCGGCAAAAGTTGGTGAGCTATTCACGCAAAATCGGACAGGCGTTCCAAATTGCTGATGACATTTTAGACCGCGAGGGAGACCCTAAATTAGTTGGGAAAACTCTGCACAAAGACGATGCGCAACACAAATTCACCTATGTTTCGTATTATGGCGTTGAACAGGCAAGGAAGTTTGCGCGAAAGCTGATTACTGAAGCTATTGGTGAATTAGAAGTGTTTGGCAATAAGGCGGACAATTTGCGTGCATTAGCCCAATATATCATCAACCGCAAATATTAAAAAACATATTGACAATATCCAACATTTATGTTAATGTCTAAGTTAGAGTGTTGGTTAATGCTTGCTGCCTGCCTTTAGGCAAATCCGGATGGAATAACCGCTTAATTTTTGAAAGTAGTTAAAACTCTTGACCAAGGGAATTTTTGACAGGCAGGCATCAAAAGGCGATATTCCCGCTCAGGAGTCAATACTATGACTGATACACAATCTTCCCTAAATTACAAAATTATAGAACAACTGTTTCAAAACAGC
>OMQE01000105.1 GCA_900313155.1 uncultured Rhodospirillaceae bacterium
GTTTTACCGGTGCGTGGCGGAGCCACAATCAGCCCGCGCTGACCTTTACCCTGAGGTGAAATAAGGTCAATTACCCGTGTGGTATAGTCTTTATCACCGCAGATAATATCAAAATTAAGTTTTTCTGTTGGATACAATGGCGTTAAATTATCAAAATTAACGCGCAATTTAGATTTTTCCGGATCATCAAAGTTGATGGTATTAACTTTGGTTAAAGCAAAATAACGTTCATTATCTTTTGGCGCTCTGATTTCCCCTTCAACCGTATCACCGGTACGCAAACCGAATTTTTTAACCTGCTGCGGTGAAACGTATATATCGTCGGCACTGGCTAAATAGTTAGAATTTGACGAACGTAAAAAGCCAAACCCATCTTGCATTACCTCAATTACACCATCACCACAAATAACAGTGTCATCTTCAGCCAATTTTTTCATAATGGCAAAAACCAAATCTTGAACACGCATAGATGATGCGTCTTCCACTCCTAAATCTTCAGCCTGCGTTAAAAGCTCGGTCGGAGACTTATCTTTTAATTCTCTTAAATGCATTGTAACCTTATATTGATTGTTAAAAAAGAAACACTGCCTTGAAACAGCGGATATGTTGCTTATATTAAAAAGGACATTGAAAGTCAATCACTTTTTTGCACAAACTTTTTCCAAACAAATTAAATTTTAAAAAATTTTGTTGTTATTGTATAATTTGTTATGTTTGGGGATAAAATTTTTATACATTTTTTATACACCTTTCTTACATTTAATGGTTAATGAAAAGTTAAATTTTTTCAAAAGATTAAAGAATAGTTAATAAACTTATACACATTTTTCACAATGTGTGGATAAAGTTTTTAACATGTTAATAAGTTTGTTTATGCTTTGGACAATATGTATATATTTTGCTAAAAATTTCAAGAGCGGCTGATTTATACACAAATTTAAGTATATGCTGTGTATAAAATCAGTAACATTTTGATATAAGGTTAGAAAATGATAATTGTTGGTATAACCGGTTCTATAGGTTGCGGTAAAACATATTTGGGAAATATACTAAAAAGTATGGGTGATAGTGTGTATAATCCGGACCATTGGACACATGATTTATATTCAAAGCCGGCATTTTTGAAGTTGATAGAAAAAGAATTTCCGCAAACTTTTGAAAACGGATATTTTAATAAAAGAACTTTACGTAATTTAGTTTTTAATAATAATGATGAATTGAAAAAACTGGAAAAAATTGTTCATCCTTTTCTAAATAAGCGCCTAAAACAAACAATACGTCAATTTGCGACAGATGGGGATATTATATTTTTAGATGTGGCGCTTCTTTTGGAATTCGGTTGGGATAAATTTTGTGACTATGTGGTGGTGGCAGATGTTGATGACCAAACCCAAAAACAAAGGGTGATGAAAAGAGATGGTATTTCGGCTGAAGATTTCGAAAAAATTGTGGCAGTGCAAATGCCTAAAAATAAAAAAAAGGAATATGCCGATTTTGTTATCAATACCGCGATGCCGGAAAATATCCTTAAAGTGCAGTTAATTAAATTTATTAAAGAGATTTTATGATGAGAGAAATTTGCTTTGATACCGAAACAACGGGTTTTGATCCTGAAACAGGTGATAAATTGGTGGAAATTGGCGCGGTTGAGCTGATTAATCACTTGCCAACCGGCAATATTTTTCATGAATATATCAATCCGGAACGTGATGTACCGGAAGAGGTTGTTAAAGTTCACGGCTTAACGAACGAATTTTTAGCAGACAAACCAACGTTTGCTCAAATTGCACAAAAATGGGTCGATTTTATTGGTGATGACGGTATTTTTGTGGCGCATAATGCTCAATTTGATATGAAGTTTATCAATTTTGAACTTAAAAAATGCGGTTATCAAACCTATGAATGGGATAGGGTTGTTGATACTTTAGCAATAGCAAAAAATGAATTTCCGGGTGCGCGAAATAATTTGGACGCGTTGTGTCGTCGTTTTAATATTGATAATTCGGCACGAACTTTCCATGGCGCGTTGTTAGATGCTCAACTTTTGGCGGAAGTATATTTGCAACTTTTAGGCGGTGATGAGCCGAGTATTAAGTTTGTGCAAAGTGATAATGGTCGCAAAAATTCGGCGCAAATAAAAACTGCAAAGATAGAAATTAAAGAACGTCATTTTACTCTGTCAGCTCAAGAAGAAGAGGCACATCGGGCATTTATGGAAAAAAATTTGAAAAATCCGCTTTGGTTGGAAGATGAGGTTAAAGCCGAAAATGCGTAAATATTTGCAATATGTTTATCAAACTTATATCAACAAACAAATGTTAGTGTTATTGGCGTTGGGTTTTGCCAGTGGATTTCCGTTTTTATTGGTGTTTGGAACTTTAACTCTTTGGCTGAAACAGTCTGGATTGACATTGGCATTAATTGCCACTTTTTCGTTGGTAAAAATCCCTTATTCGGTTAAATGGCTTTGGTCACCGCTGATAGATAATGTTAAATTACCTTATTTATATAAATTCGGACGGCGGCGCTCGTGGGCCTTTGTGGTACAAATATTGCTGTTTATATCTATTTTTACCATGTCGTGTGTTAATCCGGCGCAAAATTATGGTTTTATGGCTGTTTTGGCTTGTCTAACGGCTTTTTTATCGGCATCACAAGATATAGTGCTTGATGCTTATCGTGTAGAATGTTTTGCCAAACAACCGGAAAAACAAGCCAACGGAGTAGCAATATTTGTGCTTGGGTATAGGTTAGGGTTGATATATTCCGGTGCCGGTGCGCTCTATTTAGCAGCGCTCTATGATTGGAACACCGCATATAAAATTATGGCGCTGGGTGGTTTGGTTGGTTTATTGGCAATGCTTTTTACAACAGAAGCTGTGGCTTATGAATATCAAAAACAAAAACGTAAAATCAGTGAGTTTTTAGCAACATCAGTTGTTGAGCCTTTTAAAAATTTTATTAAAAATCCTCATTGGGGTTGGATTATTTTAATGGTATTTACATATCATTTGAGTAATGCATATTTTAATCCGGTAATAAACCCGTTTTACGACGATATGGGTTTTACAAAAATAGAAATTGCCAATGTAATGAAGCTTTACGGTATGATTGCGGCTATTTCCGGCGGTATTGTGGGTGGTTTAATTATCACTAAAATAGGGCTAAAAAAGGGACTTTTGTATTTTGGTATTTTACAATGTTTTTCAACCTTATTATTTTCTTTGCAAGCTATATATGGGCATAATATGCCGTTGTTTATTGTGGTGGTGACGGTAGAAAACTTTATTTCCGGTCTAGCAACAACGGCGTTGGTTGCTTATGTTTCGTCATTGTGTAATAAAGCATATACAGCCACACAGTATGCCTTGTTGTCGTCAATTATGGGAGCGTCACGCGATATTTTTTCTTCCACCAGCGGTGTGGTGGCTCAATTTTTGGGTTGGAAACTGTTTTTTGTGGTATCGGCACTGATGAGCTTACCTAGTTTGCTGATTATTTTCTTTTTTATAAAAGATAAAAAAGAGTGATAGACTTATAAATAGAAAATTTGCTCAATGCGACGAATATCGTTTGGTGCCACATATATCAGCACTTTATCGTCAGCCATTATGTGATAATTGGTAAAATCATCTATCAATTTTCCGCTGCGCCAAACCAACATAATTGCGCTATCATGCGGTAAACCAAGTTCCTCTACTGATTTACCTAAATTAGAACTGTCAGAACCTAAGCGAAGCTCCCAAATTTCGCCCATATTACGCCCCAAGGCATAGGCTTCGCGCATTCGTGCTCGCCGCAAATAGCGCAATATACCTGAAATGGTTATCACCGCCCGATCGACAATCACATTGTTACGAATGTTTGTGCCAAGCACATTATAATCACGCGAATTAACCAGCGAAATAGCTTGTGCGTCTTTGTTTTTAGATGCTAATAAAGAAATCAGTAAATTATCCTTATCTTTATCGGTGACGGCAATATCAATATCGGCGCTGTCAAAACCGGCATCTTGCAATATAACATCACTCAACATTTCACCGGTAATAACAGAGGCACGGTTGAGTGTTTCGGCTAACTTTTGCGCGCGTAAAGGATTATCTTCAACAATGTTGCAGGCAACCATACTTTCGCTTTTTTCCAACTCGGCGGCAATATAATATGAAATGGCGTTGGCGCCGAATATTACCGCTTTTTCATACGGGTTATGGTCTACGCCGAACAGACGCATAATTTCCACATTGCTTGACGGTTTGCAACCGATGTAAATAACATCATTGCGTTGCAAGCGAATATTTTCATCAGTTGGTAAAATCCGCCGATTACCGCGCATAATAAACACAATACGCGCTTCTTGCTCTGCCAGTTTCAAATTGATATGCGGAACCGAAAATTGTGTAAAAGGCGTATCGGTATCACGGTAGCGAAAGGCAAATATATTTAATTCGTCATTCATAAACGGATATACCGCCTGACTACCCGGTAAATTAAACAGATTCAATATAAATTTAGCAATTTCAACATCTGGTGTAATTACTAAATCTATAGGCAAACTTTTTTCGTTATATAACGTATTCCATAGCGGATTTAAGAAATATTTGGAATCAACGCGGGCAATTTTTGTTGGCACATTAAACAGCGTATATGCCACTTGACAAGCCACCATGTTAACTTCATCACTGTCGGTCACGGCAATCAGCATATCCATATTTTTCATGCCTATACTTTCTTGCACGTCGGGGTGAGAAACAGA
>OMQE01000020.1 GCA_900313155.1 uncultured Rhodospirillaceae bacterium
CTTCAAACACCTGAAAATAGACAAGCACCGTATTGACCTTACGCCTGAAAGCGCGAATAACTACCCCATCCATATATAAATTATTTAGTATTGTTGTTTTTTTATAGCATTTGACGACGGGTATGTCAATATTTTTTACCAACCGAGGGCGGCAGCGCTCAAAAAATCGTCCACTGCACCGGCAAATGGGAAACGGGCTTGTCCCAACACCAATTCTCTTCCTTTCAGTTCAGGCAAATCCCAAGTTTTTTGTAACAAGAAACTGCGTGCCAAATCGGCCATCAATCGTGCTTCCATATAGCTCCCCAATGAGGAATATTTTATTTCCGGCTTTTTATTAAAGCGCTGACGCAGTGCACTAAATTGTGCCTCATGTTCCGGCAAAACAACGGCGTCTTTGGTCAATAAATCCTTAAAACTTTTCAGCACCACCGGATTGCGCCAACCACCGCCAAACAAAACAAAACGCGGCGTCAGTTCAATATGTTCCGGTGTTTGCGCTAATCCGCATATTGCAATATAAGCAGAAAAATATTCCAGTGTATGCACAACATCATTGAATTTTTCTTTTGCATAATCTTTCTCAATACATTCCAGTAGTTCCGGTGTGTGATAATAGCTCGGGTCGCCTGACTTTGGTGGCAAAAGCTCGTAATATTCGCGGCATAAATCAAACATCTTTTGCAAAAGTTCAGGTAATAATTTGCCTTTTTTACCATAAGTGCCGTCTGTGTCCATCGCCTCGCCTTTGATTTGCAAAATATATTGGTCAATATATTCATTAAATGGGCCGACATCATAACTGATTTGCACCGCACCGTTTTTAATCCACGCCAAATTACCTGTATTACCGGCATTAAAATAGCAACCATCGCCCTCTGTTGCGGCAATATGCGCATTATGCGGACCGGCGAGCGGCGCGCCTTCAAACCCGTTTATAATCAGCGCCGAACGAAAATCATTAACAACCGGAATACCGGTCAAATTTGCCAAAAGTTGAGCTGAACCCATTTGAGTGGTAAACGGTTTGCCGCCGTGAAGTTTAGCCATAGAGGGCGGATAGTGGTCAAGCGTTTTGCCATGAAACCCAATGGCATCTATTTTTCTCTTATCCAAGCCAAATTTGGCACACATGGTGTTAACGGCATCGGCAACGCCGGCAACATAGTCCCAATGTGTTTGGATAAAACGGCGTTCTTTGACTAACTGCTGTTGAGAAATTTTTTGAGCAGAAACCCAATGACGAAGGTCGTCTATTTGCCGTTTTTGCGTCACACTGTATGGCACGCTCAACGAGCAAACATCACGCATTTTATCGTTTTCAAATTCGGTTAAAACCAAATCTATGGCGTCCATAGAATTGCCGGTCATTATTCCGATAAGGCGAAGTTTAACCATGGTGCGCACTCCACAAAAGAGCAGCGCCGATCAGACCGGCATGAATACCGGTTTGTGCCGGCTTCACCCTGACTAATGGTTGCCAAATACGTGCTCTCACGGCAGTTTCCAATGCATCATAAGCAACAATTTTTGCCAAACTGCCGGATAGCGCAATAGCTTCTAAATCTAAAATTTCTTGCATTGATACCAAGGCTTTAACAAGCTCATCTTGCCATTGTCGCATTGTTTGTTTGGCGGCGGTATCTTCGGCATCTGCTTTGGCTTTGATTTTGAAACAATCAGTTTCCGAACAGCCGTAATTTTGCGCCATATCGGCTAAATCGGCACCGGAAATCGGAAAACGCACCTCGCCCGACGCACCGGTTGAACCGCCGTAAATTTGCCCGTTCAATACCAATCCGCACCCAACACCGGTGCCAAGCGTGAGCATCGCACAATTTCGGCAACCTTGTAGCGCCCCGATTTTATATTCCGCCCACACTGCCGCATTGGCGTCATTTTCCATAAAACATGGCAGACCGCTTATGGCGCTGAAATCAATATTTTCATAGCCTTGTGGCAAATTTATCGGCTTGCCGGCAAGTTGGTTATTGTGAACCACACCCGCCGTGGCAATAGCCAAACCGTCTACCTGATTATGCGAACAAATGTCTGCCACCAAACAGGCAATATCAAAACTGTTCTGCGGGGTTGGTAAAGTGGCTACCTCTGTTTGCAAAGCACCTTTTTCATCAATAATCGCATAGGCAATTTTTGTGCCGCCGATATCAAAACTCAAAATTTTCATTCCGATTTCCCTTTATAACAGACAATTTGCCAAATAATAATCAGCGCAAACAGCAAAGCCGGTGAATTAAATATAATCATCGGTAGTGCGGAAAGATGCAGACCGTATAAAATCCAGCAGAGCATTCCCAAAGCATAAATTATATAGCTTAGCAAAGACAACCCATCAACGTTATGTGAACGTATGGTGCTTATGGTTTGCGGCAAAAAACATATTGCGGTGCAAATGCCGGCAACATAACCTAAAACATCTCCTAAAAAATCCATCTTACCTCCACTCTTATTTTGGTGTTGAGTATATATAAAAAAATGGTTTGTCGTCAAGACAAACCATAATCAAGTGCGATTTTTTCATCAATGTAGCGCATCTTTCCATAAGGTAATTCTGCCCAACACTCACAAAACGGCACAAATACGATAATCCCGTATTCGTAATCATTCAGCCAGTGGAACTGACCGGTACTGAGGGACAGATAGCCTGCCACTTTTTCGGTGACGGCATCACGACACTGCCAACCGGCACCGATGTTTCCGTTACCATAGACACCGGCCTTAGCCGTAACGGCAAAGCCGAAAAACTCTTTGCCGGCTTCTTCCACCTTGGCTTTTTCAAGCATCCATGCCGCAACACTAACCGTATCGCCCAGCATGGTTTTAAATTTTACTTTTTTCATTTTTTTTAGTTTATTATTTGGTTAATAATATAGCTTAACACATAAAAAAAGAGAGCTGCCGAACCTTTCCTGTCAGAATTCGGGAACTCTCGATTTGTGGACTTCAAAAACATACGACTGTTGTGTGATAACAGCATAACGCTCACTCCGACTTCATCAACCGCACGAAAAAAGTCTTGAAACTATACCTTATCTTCACTACCGGAAACGGAAGAAAAGGATATTTCCATAGCACTTTAACGAAGGCAATCCATCTGACGAGTCTCTACATTTTTTTTGCTTTTCGCCGCATTTTTATTGTCCTTGTCATTCTTTCAAAGAACGCTTTTCTGTCGAGCTCATCCGGTACAAAACCCGACTATAATTGATAAAAATATCATCATAATTAAAAATCAGCACTCTTATATATCTTATTTCTTTTCTTGTCAAGAAAAAACTCCCGAACACTTATGACGGTGTCGGGAGTTGAAAATTAAGCATTTTTTTCTTGTTGCAAGATTTGATAGAACACTGTTTCGATTTCGCGGTTGGCATGGACCAAATGGGCAATTTCTTCACTGACAAAGCCATATTCCGGTTCATACAGAAAAATTTTGCGGCACATATCCAGATTGCCCTTGCGAATATAGTGGGCAATTGCCTCCGGCAGTAAAGTGTGCTTTGTGCTGTGATACACATCATACTGTGCCGGAGACATCAAAATTTGGGCATCAAAGCACAAATTTTTCTGCTGCTCGCAATACGACTGCCATACAACAGACATTTCCGGCTCGCGATGCGATATGGTAAAAGCACGTTGCTCATGGACGAGCAAAGCCGTTCTGATCGCCGAAGACACTTCTTCTCCAAAAGTTCCGGCTTTCAGTTCCGCAATGTAGGCAAAAACATCCGGCTTAATTCCATGCTGGCGAACATAGTCTGTCAGAATGTCTAAAAACATTCGGCGTTTGATTTTCAAATCAGCCACATCTTCGGCGGTATAGTGCTGTTGCAAACCGCTTTGAGGTCCACCGTCACCAACTGCCGGAACATATAACGGCAATGTAGGATGTCCGTAAACAGCGGCGTTAATCAGCATTTTTACCTGCGGATAGCGGATGGCACCATGCTTAACATACATTTTGAACAGATAAATTCTGTTAATGTCCAGAAGATACGAAACCTGTTCATCTTGCAAACGTGGCAGTGCACGAATGAAGACTTCTATTATTTTATCTCTAGGCTTGCCGTCATCTTTGGTGGCAATAGCCCATAGCATTTGCTGTGCCTCTTCCGACATGTCTTTCAGTGTTTCCTCCTTTGGCGAATGTTCCAAAAAGAAGCGACATTGTTCAGCAGGTTGGTAATCTGCTAAATTTTCATACACCATCCAGTGCTTTTTCCAGCGCCATGGTAGCCAATAGCTCAAAAAGCCATACACATCAGCCATTAGTGGTGCAAACTCATTCTTGTGAGCAAACGCAGCCGCTTTTGCCGGTGCAAAAAGGTTAAACACGAACATCGAAAGTGGGTTGCAGATAAAAATCATCTGCAGTGCAATTTTGCACTCCTTTAATTTATTTGTTGCCATATAGATAAAATTTTAATGGCACGCCGGTTCTCCTTCGGCGTAAAATTATGAAAGCTATCAGGGGAACAATAAACAAATAGCCTGACACCCTGCAAATACCTCATTTTCCGCCGATTTTTTTGCATCAACAACTTTGGGCGATTGCTCAATTTGCTAACCAATAATCAACATCATAATTACTATAATTGTAGGAAATCGTGTATAATCTAATACCAATAATAAATTTTGTCAATAATAAGATTAAAAAATCTGCTATGAATAAAAAATTCTTGTTTATACTGCTGATGCTTTACAAATTGCCGGAGATACCCACACCCACCTCCTTCATTCGATGATGACTGGGAAAAACTTTGTTATAAAGTTAGATTAAGGAAAATCATCTATACTTTTTTAGCACTGCTAATAAAAATGTATCTTGCTTTTTGGGTAATTCTGTTTAATATAAAATTATCGGTAAGAGTTTTACCGATGGAGTGTCGTAGCTTCGCAAGTAGAATAAAAGCTTCTCTTAATGGGGAGCCGGTGAAATATATTGAATACATCGGACTGGCTACTTGCAGTTACGAACTCCCCACTTCAAAGGAATTTGAGGTGGTTTTTTGTTTTAATAATGGGGCTCAAATGGGTAAAACAATAAAAACTTTTAAGGGAGGTAAAAACTATGGGAAAAAGATATTTGCTCGATAAAGAATCACTCAAA
>OMQE01000008.1 GCA_900313155.1 uncultured Rhodospirillaceae bacterium
GCTGGAAAGATTCATCTGGCGAATGTAGCTATGGCTCAACAACCAGAACAGATGACTGCGGCAACACGTGTTATGAATGCGGTGAGTATGAGGAAATAACTTGTACAGGTGGCTATACCTCATTATCTGCTTGCAATTCAGCAATGGGATCTTATAGCTATAACCATAAGTGTTTTGGCCCAGACAGCGGTTGTTATTATTTGTATTGCGATGACAGCAAAGGTTATTACGATGATGATCAAATGTGTGATATGGAAACTGGAGGTCCTTGTGAGGAACAAGGTCATTGCTTTGTAAAAAGTAGTGGTTCCGGCGGTGGTGATGGAGGAGATTGCGGTTGCGATTGTGATGTAGGGGTTCCTTATACCGGACAAAATTGCGATTCCATAGATGGATCTGTGGGACATAACAGCTGCACCGGTTGGCGCTGCGATTGTTGTATAAATCCACATTAATATATAGACACACAAAAGGCGGTGGAATTATCCGCCTTTATTTTGACACAAAAGTCCCGAAACCATTGGCTTCGGGACTTTTGTTATGCGTGATACTGCTGATACTGCGCATATAGCTTCGGGTAATCAGTTTGCAGAATTTCCACAAAATCTGAAAACAGAATGTGCTTATGCTCAATATAGAGCCGCAAATCTGCCTCGTATTCAGGCATAAAGAGTTGTGCTTCGGCATCACGGTTATGAAAACCGTAGCGCTCAATATACATACGGCGAAACTTTGCGATTCCGACAGCCTTAAAAAACAGCATTTCATTGTCGGTATCGTGCAAGCAACCACGCTCAATATAGGCGCGAAGATACTGACGATATTCCACCGTGAACAACCTTGCTTCCAGCTCGGCTATCAAAACCCAATGACGGATGAAAAAATCAAGCACATCCGCATTTTCCGGACGAAACAGTAATGGCTGATTTTTTACCGTGAGAGAATGGTGCAACAAATACTCAAACATTTCCGCACGATTCTCCGGCTTAAACAGCACCAATTCTTCGTCTTCGTTCAAAACATTACGCGGGTCTCTAACCAGCGTTAATAATTTTTCTTTCTTCATAATCTATATATTTATAATTAAAAAAATCGGGAGAAATATATCATATTTTCCCCGATTCTGTCAATATTATTTTCAAAAATTACAAATTTGCTAATTTTGCGCGCAAATTTTTCAAATCAGACACGGCATCGGTAATTTTCTGCACCAATTCCGTATCAAACGCCTTAACAGGAGTAACTCCAACAGAACTGTCCTTTTCTGCTTCAAAAAAATCTTTCTGAATTTCTTCTTCTCCCAAAAGATTTTTCAGACCTTTTTCTTTAATCAGTTGTTGCGCCCCTTCTATGGTGTAGCGTTCACCATAAAGCAACCCTTTAATCAGCTTCAAAATTTCTACATCATCCGGACGATAGTAGCGCCGTCCGCCGGTTGCTTTCATTGGTTTAATTTGAGCAAATTTAGTTTCCCAAAAGCGCAAAACATGCGTAGCCACACCAAGTTCTTCCGCCACCTCGGCAATTGTCTTAAACGCAGATTTTGACTTGTTGACTACCATATTTGCTCCTTATTGATTTTAAGCCTTCTTCTTGGCTCGCGGTTCTTTAACCGGCATTTCACCGGAATTTGCGGCTTTGCGCAAAATTTGAGAAGGTTTGAATGAAATTACCGTTCTTGGCGTAATTGTTGCTTCTTTTCCTGTTTTCGGATTACGTCCGACACGTGCATTTTTCTTCCTCAATCCAAAAGTTCCGAAAGAAGAAATTTTAACTTCTCGACCACTTACCAGTTCATTTCTGATTTCATCAATAATCATATCCAAAACATCACCGGAATCCTTGCGCGATAAACCGATTTCTTCATAAATAGCTTCAGTAACGTTAACACGTGTAATTGTTTTCATTTTTTCCTTCCTAATAAATTCAAGTTTTGCTTAAGCATAATACGGCACGAAGGAAAACAAAACAGCTTTCCTTAAAAGATTCACAACTTTTTATGTTTTATTTTAAAATATAATTACGCACAAAGCGCGTGTTCTTTCCCAGTCTAGATAAAAGCTCATAACTGATTGTACTGGCGTCTCGTGCCACATCGTCAAGCGTATAGCCATCAAACACAAAATAGCCGTAATCACCAACTTTTATCTGTTCAATGTCCGTCACGTCGCAAATAACATTATCCATTGAAACACGACCGATAATGCGTGCCTCATGCAATTTATTTTTTACGGCAAAAAATACTTTCCCGACATTTGATAACGAACGAGGTAAACCATCTCCATAGCCAATGGAAACAATGGCAATTTTACGATTTGTTGCAGCTCGATATGTTGCCGAATATCCCACAAATTGTCCTTTCGGCAAATCGGTAATTTGCAAAACAGGCGCTTTGACGGTGACCACATTTTCCATTTGGTTCTGCCGATACGGTGCCGTATTTATTCCATACATTGCTGCACCCAAACGAACCATATTGCAACAAAAATCAGCTCCTAAAAAAGCACCGTCGGAAGCTGACAGCGATGCCGGAAGACCTGCAAAATATTTATGGCGCAGACGATTAAACGTATTAAGCTGATACTCGTTCATAAAATGGTCTTTTTCATCGGCACATGCTAAATGACTGATAACCATGCTGAACATTTTTAAATCGGCTCTGCTCAGCTTTTGCAAATCTGCTTCTCTGAAACCAAGGCGATTAAGCCCAGATTCGATTTGAATAATCGGTCTGATACCGGAAATTTGATGCTTTTTCCAAAACTCGAACATTTCCGGCGAGCTGATAACCGGCGTTAGTTGATATTGCTCAAACAGTTCTAAACTATCTTCTCCAATACCCTGTAAAACATTGATTTGCGCTCCCGGAATCTGTGGCGCAATTTTAGCGCCTTCAACAGCATGAGCCACCCAAAAATCGTAGCAATTTGCCCCTTCATATAACGTTTTTGCCACCACCGCGGCATCTAGTCCGTATGCATCATCTTTTACCACTGCTGAAGGTGTTGCCGGCGCAATAACTTCGCACAACATTTTATAGTTATTTAAAAGTTTATTTAAATTAATTTCTAAAACCGGACGGGTATTGATATGCAAATTTGTTCTTGTAAAAATGCTCATAATGGTTATTATCTCCGTAAAAAGGAATTAAAAATGTTATATGCCGATTCGCACATTCACTTGCAAGATTATAAAACACAAGATGTTAAAGATATTGTAAATACCGCGCAAAAAAATGGTGTATCTGTTTTTATTAACGCGTCGGCTCATCCCTCAGATTGGGCAAAAATTGCCAAACTTGCCGATACATATTCGTGTATTGTTCCGGCATTTGGTGTTCATCCGTGGCATATTGATGACAAACCGGAAAATTGGCTGAAAAAACTGGAACAATATTTGAAAAAATATCCTAAAGCATGGGTAGGAGAATGCGGTATAGACCGGCTTAAAAATAAAAATGTAAATGCACAATCTGAGATATTGTTGCCTCAAATTGAACTGGCACAAACTTTGGACAGGCCCTTGATTATTCACGCAGTTAAGGCAGATGCAATAATGGAACTTTTGTTTGGCAAATTGCCGACGCGCACCATTTTTCATTCTTTTACCGGTTCGGTGGAATGGGGAAAAAAAATTCAGCAGTCCGGATTTTATATTGGATTAAACTTCTCAGTGTTACGCAAAAAAAATGCAAATGAAATTATAAATTCGCTCAATTTAGCACAAATTTTATTGGAAACGGATGGTCCTTATCAATCGGGTATGCCAAACACTGAAACTCTGCCACAAAATCTGCCTTTTTTAGCGGAAAAAATTGCGCAAATAAGACAAATATCGCTCACTGAATTACATAACATTTTGTCAGAAAATCAACATCGTTTTATAGGAGAATAAGATGCAAAACACCCCAAAATCTTTGCGTTTACATATTGCCATTTTCGGACGCACAAACGCCGGAAAATCAAGTTTTTTGAATTTGGTGACAGGTCAACAATGCGCTATTACATCACCTGTTGCCGGTACCACCACCGATGTTGTTGAAAAAGCTCAGGAACTTCCGCCTTTGGGGCCGGTTTTGTGGTTAGATACCGCCGGATATGACGACGCAACCTCACTTTCAGATGAGCGCATAAAAGCAACCGAAAAGGTATTTGAACGCGCAGATATGGCTGTTTTAGTTTGTGCCGGCGAAAATATCGGCGCTCCTGAACAACAAATTATAGCAAAATTAAATGAGCGCCAAATTCCGCTAATAAAAGTTTATAACCAGTCAGACAAATACAAAATTACGCAAACTGACGGTATTATCCTTAATGCTACTGACTTTTCTCAACGAAATCGAGTGTTAAACGAACTGACAACAGCCTTGATTAAACTTTGTCCGGAAGATTATATCAGCCTCCAACCGCTGATGGGTGATTTACTTGCACCACACAGTACCGCTGTTATGATTATCCCAATTGATTATGAAGCGCCAAAGGGACGTCTGATTTTACCGCAGGTCATGGCAATTCGTGATTGCTTGGACCACGACCAAAATGTATTGATGGTCAAAGAGAATGACTATGCTTCCGTTTTGCAAAATTTCAAACAACCGCCGGCTTTAATTGTTTGCGATTCTCAAGTGGTTGATAAAATGGTTGCACAAACGCCGGAAAATATTCCCTGCACCACATTTTCCATATTGATGGCACGTTTTAAGGGCGATTTGCAAAAAATGGTAGAAGGCGCGGCAATAATTAGCCAACTGCAAGATAAAGATAAAGTGCTGATTGCCGAATCGTGCACTCATCATGCCGTCGATGATGATATCGGACGCGTCAAAATTCCTAACTTGTTACGCTTAAAAACCGGTAAAAATTTACAAATTGAACACGTTAGCGGTTGCGATTTTGCCGATAATTTATCTGAATATAAATTGGTTATTCAATGCGGTGGTTGCACCATAAATCGCCGACAAATGCTCTATCGCATTCAGCAATGCCAAGCACAAGGCGTTGCAATAACTAACTATGGTGTATGTATATCGGAACTGAAAGGTGTTTTGGAGCGCGCTCTTTCACCATTTCCGGAAATATTGAAAACTTACAGAAAAACAAAAAATCTTAGTCATCATTTTTAATACGCCTATACTGAATTTCTGCTTGTTTAAGAATTTCAGATAAAGAAACATCCAAAGCATCCTCCATCATTTTTAACGAATAAAGTGTTGGGCGATTTTGGTGATGAAAGATATAACTGAGTGATGCCTCGCTTAAACCGCACCGATGCGCCAAAGTGTAAGAACTGATGCCCTTTATCTGCTGTTCTTTTTTAATAATATCAACGACAATGTCGCTGAATATTTGTGCTTCGCGTATCTTCATAAATATATAATAAAATATGTTGACTCTGATTTATTACTTAATTATAGTTA